>NZ_JBHXQZ010000018.1:0-2156 GCF_042717095.1 Streptomyces sp. NPDC058632
ACGCCGCGTCGGACGACGCCGCGTCGGACGGGGCGGCGCCGTACCGGTGAACGGCGATCCTGTCGGCAAGCTGGCTGGTGAGCCGGTGGATCACGTACGCGCCCGCTGCGATGAGAACCACGAAGGCGGTGACGGTCAGGAGGACGTTCATGGCAGCCACCTCACATGCCGATGATCAGGCGGCTTGCCCGACCGGGCGGACCGGTCTGTTCCGGAACGGCCGCGGACATCGCGGAGGCGCCGCCCTCGTACTCCCATGACCCGTCCGGGTCCAGCGGCTCGTCGGTCGCGGAGGCGCCGTGCCGGGCCTCGTCCGCGGCGATGAGCGCGCTCGTGGTCAGGGGCGGACCGTCGTAGTCGGACGCGGCAGCCATCAGCCGGGCCGCCGACTCCGCCCCGGTCTCGGGCGGGATGACCAGCAGGTCCCAGCGTCCGGTGCGGTAGGAGAGCAGCAGCAGCTTGTGCGGGTCGATTTCCCGGGTGAACCAGCCGACCTTGACGATGTGACCGTCCACGGGAACCTTGCGGGGGATGACCGGCCAGTACTTCGGGTTGACGGCGATGCGGGTGATGCGGCCCCACAAGGGGTCCAACACGTCGGTCAGTGCAGGCAGTTCGCTCAGCAGATCCCGGGATCGGGGCCACCAGGCACCGTCCAGGAGTCCACGGGACGTGCCGTCGGTCTTCAGGGCGAGGCGTGCGGCCGGGGCTGCGACGGGCTCGGGGTGCGGCAGGGCCGGGTGCAAGGTCGCCGACATGATGCGGACCCGTCTCCGGGCCGCTTCTGCGGCGGCCCGGGTTTCATTGTTCGCCGAGAGCGACCCGGCGTGGAAGCCGGTGTGCGAAATGCCCTCGGTGCTGTCCACACTACTCCGCGCTCCGCCGCTGCTGGAGTACTGGCTCTCACGCGGCCCTGTATGGGCCCCAGTGCCTTTGTGTCGTTCGTGTCCCTCGCCGCCGGCTCGACCGGCTCCCCGCTCAACAGCGCCCGGCTCCACAGAGGTGTCACAGGGCCCTCCCGCCTCCCACCTGCGAGCAGTTCGGATGCAACCCTCGCGGCCCGTCGCGAGTCAGAGACACCGCGATGAAGTGAGGGTCTTCGCACAACCGGGCCACAGGAATGGCATACGATGCGCACGACTCTCATAAAGATCATATAAGAGGATGTACACGTCATGACAATCCGTGCCCCCTATCGTTCCCTTCGCGGCATATCCGCCGTTGCCGCCCTGCTCGCGATCGGCGCGGTGGGATGCTCGGACGTCTCCGACGCCGTCGACAGCACCAAGGACAGCGCGAAGAAGGTGGCTCGCCAGCGCTCGGTGTTCTCGCTGGACATCGGCGACTGCTACAACCCGACCGGCAAGGCCGAGGGGACGGCGTACGCCGTCGAGATCGTGCCCTGCGACGAGGCGCACGAGGGCCAAGTCGTCGGCGAGTTCGCGATCGACGAGGGCAAGGAGTACCCCGGCGACGACGGGGTCTCGACGATCGCGGACGAACGCTGCCCGGTCGAGGCGCAGAAGTACGCCCCGGACACCTGGGCGCTCCCCAAGGGCGGCGCCCTCTTCTACTACACCCCGACCAAGGAGAGCTGGGCGACGGGTGACCGCGCGGTGAGCTGCACCTACACCGCGGGGGAGGGCACGTTCAGCGGCTCGCTGGACACCGCGAAGTCCCTCGAGCCCGAGCAGACCACGTACCTCAAGGGTTCGAACGCGGTCTACGAGGCCCTGTGGGCGAACCAGCCCGAGAAGGACACCGTCGAGGACGACCTGGCCGGTTACAAGGCGCAGGCCAAGGCCGTCGCGGCCGCCCTCGACGCACACGTCGAGGGCCTGGACGGCATCGAGGGCACCGAGGTCGGCAAGCTCCGCGCGACGCTGACGAAGGCGGCCGGGAACTGGAAGAAGGCCGCGAACGCCGCCGACGCCGACGCGTTCTACATCGCCTACGACCCGGCGTTCACCGACATCGACCCGAACAAGTCGGTCGCCGCCCGCAAGGAACTGGACCTGGCCACCACCGTCCCGGCCGACGAGGCCGAGGTCTGGGCGGGCTGACGCTCCGTCGGATCGGCGGGGGGCGGGGCCCCCGGCGACCCCCCCCCCCGACACCCGCCCGGCCCGGCGGGGCCCCCCCCCCCCCGCACGGGG
>NZ_JBHXQZ010000018.1:2166-94898 GCF_042717095.1 Streptomyces sp. NPDC058632
CCACCACCCTAACTTGTGGGTCGCCGCCCGCATGCAACGGCACCTGCCCACCCCGGCCCGGGCCGCCGGGGCGGTGGTGGGGGGGGGCTCACGCTCGGTCGGTGGGGGGGGGCGGGGTCCACCGAGGACCCGGCCCCGCTTCCCAGGACCTGTCCGGTCTCGACGCCGCCGCCGAGGAAGGGGCCCACCCCTCGTCGGCCGCATCCGGCTCGCGGACAGCAAGACCGCGGCGGTGGAGCGGACCCACTGGACCGACGACAACGGCTACCTGTTCGGCAAGAACAAGGACGGCCCGGCCAGACGCGGACGATCGCTCCATGGAAGCCGGCCGCTGAAAACCCGGCCGCCGTGCCCGCCGCCGTGCCCGCCGCCGTGCTCACCGGCCTGTTCGGACCTCTCTCCGCTTTCGCCGGCGCCTTCGGCGTCTGACGGCACGACGGCACCCGGCCGGGATCCCCCGGCCGGGTCGGCGGTGAGCCCGGCAAGTTCTTCGCGAGCTGGGCCGGCAGCCGGTTCCAGGCGAGGCGTAACCGGTCCTCCGACGCGATCGACCGGACAGACCTAGACGTGGAGCAGCCGCTGGATGATCTCCCGGTACTGCCTCAGCGCGAGCCTGAATTCGTCGGACTGTGTCCCGGGATCCCCGTCCTCCCACCCTGCGCGCAGGACACGCCGCCGCTCTGCGAGGGCGTCCACGAGCTGGGCGGTGGCTTCGTCGTAGGCGCTCTCGGCCTCTTCCAGCGCCTCGCGGGGGGTGTCGGCGAAGGTGTTGAGGGCGTGCCGGAGCCGCTGGACGATCTTGTCCTGTTCGTCCGACGGCAGCAGCGGCTTCGGGGCCGGGCTGCGGCGCTCGGCGGAGCCCGAAGGCTGGTCCGCGGGTTGCTGGGCGCGAGTCTGGTCGTACATCATCGGGTGCCGCTTCCGTCCTGCCCGAAGGCGTCCTCGGTCTTCTCGGTGGCCTGTTTCAGGCTTCCGAAGGCTTGGTCCATCTTGCCCCGGCGCCGCAGTCGTCTGTTGCGGGTGACCCGGCCGAGCTCTTCCGTGATCCTGTCCTTCGTCGTCTGCGCCCTGTTCCTGATGGCCGGTGAAACGGTCATGGCCGGCCCCACAGTTGTCCGGTAGATGAGTTCCTGCGGGGTCTGGGCGAGGCGGGAAGGCGGAAGCTTCGTCGTGTGGTCCGGAGTGGCATGGCCCTGCACCGTGCTGCCAGTCAACGTCCGGCAACGGCCCGTGTCAACGTGGTGGCCACGCGATCCGGCCCGCCCCGACTCGGAGCGTGCGGGAGGACGGTGGAGGAAGCGAGGGCTCTTCGTACGCCGGTGTCCGAAGCGGCCCCTTTCAGCGCGAGTCAGCGCGAGGCGCGCGGTCGGGGCCCTGGAGGGAAGGGCCCGTAGCGGTGGATGAGAGGTGGCCGCGGACATCGCGCGAACCCGTCTCCGGACCTCTGCGCGCGGACAGTTGGCCGGTGGCGTCGCTCACCGGGAACGACACCGGCGTCGGCGTCGGCACCGGAGCCGGTGTGCGAAGTGCTCCCGGTGAGTTCACACTCTTCCGGCATGCCCCGTAGTCCTCGGGTGTGACCAGCGAGCTTTCCGGATGATGGACATCCTTCCGGGGCGCACCCCCTGATCTCGGATGCCCGTCGAAGCGGATCGACCCCACATGTCCGCCGGCGCATCGGCACGATGAGTGCCTACCCCTCGATACTTCCCGTGCCAGGGCCGGTCCGGCAGGAATCGACGCCGTGCGAACCTGCCGGGACCGGTGGTGGCGGACAACCCGCCCGGCCGCCGCGCGACCTTACCCGGCCGCGCGAGGGACAGGGCCTCACAGTCCAGTACGAAGACACGGAGAGGCCGCTGTCCGTGCTCACCGGCTCGCTTCTTCACGCAGCCTCTCCGGCGCTGTGCTTTCCGGTGGTTCGACGCCGCTCGTGTTCGGCGTCGAGCTCCTCCAACTCGTCGAGCGCTGCCGCATGCTCGTCCTCGGTGGCGGGGCCGTGTTCTTCCTGCAGCCAGTCGGCCAGTTCCCGGAGCCGGTCCCGGTCGCGCTTGAAGCGCAGCGCCTCGGCGACGTGCGCCGACAGGCCCCGCTCGGCCGCGTCCGCGCGGATCTCGTCCAGGAGATCCTCGGGAATCGTCACCGTCACCTTCTTCGTCGCCATACAAGAGACCATGCTCTTGGTGTTGCGCTCCTTACCAGTGGGGCACGGGATCGACGCCCGGCGATCAGAGCCCGGCGATCAGACGGCCGTGGCGGGGCGTGGGCCGCCGTGGAAGACCTGGCTGGTGTGCCAGGAGCGGTGGATCGCCGCGACGGGGCGGGCACCCGGCTGGGGACCGATGAGCGGGCGGCCGGCGAGCGCTGTGACGTGCTCGCGGGCGGCGTGGCTGTGGCCGACGAAGCGCTGCGAGACCAGAATGCGGTGGCCTCCCCCACTCCCGGCTTCGCTCGAGCGGGGGGACCCCCGTCCGAGGCCGAGGACGCCCTTGTCGAAGAGCTTGTGGTGCAACGAGCACAGGCACAGTCCGTTGTCGACGTCGTCGGGGCCGTCGAACGCCCACCAGCGCACGTGCGCGGCCTCCAGTCCGACCGGCACCGCGCCGATCCTGCCGTCGTAGCCGCAGAAGGCGCACCGGTACTCGTATGCCGTCAGGACCTGCTCCCGCATCCGGGGATCCCGCCGCCTGCGCACGGCCGAGAGCTGTGCGGTCTCCGCGGGCTCCAGCTCCAGGCCGACGGATTCGCACAGGTCGCCGTGGAGCGAAGGCGGGAAGTGCAGGTCGAGCAGGACCCGTGCCATCCGGCCGAGCAGCGACGGCTCTCGCCGCAGCGCCGCCCGCAGTTCCGGCGCCAGCCGCCCTGCGGCTCCGACGTGCCGCAGCTCCCGCACGCCACTGCCGGGACTGCCCGGTCCGCGATCGGTACGCACTTCCCACACGCCGTCGCTCACCAGATGGTGGAACGGGTAGGCGGGCGTCGTCCGGTGGGGCGGACCGTACTCGGTCAGTAGACGCTGCAGATCCTCCTCCACCGCGCTGTACCGCAATTCGCCGGCGGCATCCTGCTGGAACCGGCCGAGGGCGTACAGCAACAGCAGCGGTTTGTGCGGAGCGCGGGTCCCGCTTCTGCTCCACTGCCTCAGCTTCGCGGTGCGCTCCAGCCAGTCCATGACCGGCGATGGTAGTGGCGCCCCGTCGGACATCGATCAGTGCATGCCCGGAGGGAGCCGTGCAGAGGGCTGCCCGGGCGTGACACCGTGCATGCGGGAGGGCGAGCGTTCAGGCAGTTCCCCGTCAGCGGCACCTTCGGTCCCACGTGATTCCCCGGTCGGCTGCGGCCGGCGACGGGTGGGGATCAGCCGGCGTTCTCTTCACTGTTCAGGTGGCGCACCGGGTGGGGAAGCTCGTCCGGATGCCGCGTCAGCCGCGCCATCACCCAGGCGGTGCGGGCATCCATGTCCGGACCGAACCCGGCTGCCAGGCGGCGGGCCTGCCACGTCGTTCGAGAACTCGGCGGCGATCTCGTCGGTCACCGAGGCGCGAAACCGGTGTCAGAGGCTCACTGCCGGGAGCGGGAACTGCGAGGTCGGCTCCCGGAGGGCTCGCCCCGAAGACACCCGGAAAAACGATCAGGGCCCGATCCACCGAGTGGATCGGGCCCTGCCCTACTTGAACAAAGTCGGGGTGGCGGGATTTGAACCCACGACCTCTTCGTCCCGAACGAAGCGCGCTGCCAAGCTGCGCCACACCCCGATTGTCGCTGCTCTCGCGGCGACGACGTTCACTTTAGCCCACCGGTGGCTGGAGACGAAATCCGGTTTTGGCGCCGAGGCGGACGGGGTCCGGGCGGGTGCGGTCCACGGTGATGAGGACGAGGGCCAGGGCGTAGAGGACGAGCAGCAGGAGGAGGGAGACGCCCAGGATGTGCTGGTAGCCGTGCCGGCCGGTGTCCTGGAAGGGGTAGAGGTGGCGGGCCGGGGTGTCGGGGAGGAGGGCGCCGCGGGCCAGGGCGAAGGCCAGGTACGCCGTCGGGTACAGGAGCCATGCGACGGCGTGGGCGAGGCGCATGCGGGCCGGTGGGGAGAGGAACAGCCGGTCCAGTACCGCCGCGACGGGGAGCACCGTGTGCAGGGTGGGCGGCGCGAGGGCGGCCAGCGTGGCGGCTGTTCCGGTCAGGGTCGCCGCCGCCGTCGGCTCCGTGATCGTGAATGCCGGTGTCGCGTCCGCCAGGAGGACGTGGTGGACCAGGGCTGCCGCGACCACGTACAGCAGCGTCGCTCCGGTCAGGGAGCCCGGCAGGGGGCGGCGGGCCGTCCAGGCCCGGCGGGCCGAGGCGAGCATGACCACGGCCAGCAGGAGCGTGCTCTGGATCGCGAAGTGGCTCAGGACGCGCGCCGGGCTGCCGAGCAGGAGCTCCACGGTCACCGCCGCGATCGCTGCCAGCGCCAGGAGCAGGCGGTACGCCGCTGTCAGGGGGCGGCGTACCGGGGGCGCCACGGCTCCCGCAGGGGCGGACGACGGCATGAGGTTCGCTCGTCTCCCCGGGATGACGGGGAGGTCAGGGATGTCCCTGGGTATCGGGGCGGTCATGAACCCCAGAGTGGGTGAACGACCTGGTCGGGGCGATGCGGGTGGGCCGAATGGGGGGCGTGGCGGGGGAGGGGACGTGGTGGGGCGCCCTGCCGCCCCGGGCCCGGATCGACCCCGGGGGTTACTCCTGTCCCACCAGTGTCATCAGCGTCGCCTCCGGCGGGCAGGCGACGCGGATGGGGGTGTAGCGGTTGGTGCCGCAGCCCGCGGAGACGTGGAGGTACGACGTCCGGCCCTCGGACGTGTGCGAGGACAGGCCCTTCACGCGGTCGGTGTCCAGGTCGCAGTTGGTGACCAGGGCGCCGTAGAACGGGATGCAGAGCTGGCCGCCGTGGGTGTGGCCGGCCAGGACCAGGGGGTAGCCGTCGGCCGTGAAGGAGTCCAGGACGCGCAGGTAGGGGGCGTGGACGACGCCCATCGAGAAGTCCGCCGTGCTCGACGGGCCGCCCGCCACCTCCGTGTAGCGGTCCCGCTTGATGTGCGGGTCGTCGAGGCCGGTCAGCTCGATCGTGACGCCCTCGATCTTCAGGGCGTCCCTGGTGTTCGTCAGATTCCGCCAGCCCGCGCCGTCGAAGCCGTCCCGCAGGTCCTCCCACGGGTTGTGGACCACGTCCACGGCCGGGGCGTTGCCGTTCAGGCCGTGCCGGCCCTGGGCCTTCTCGATCAGATAGCGGGCGGGATTGCGCAGCTTCGGGCCGTAGTAGTCGTTGGAACCGAAGACGTACGCACCCGGGAACTCCAGCAGCGGGCCCAGCGCGTCCAGCACCTCCGGGACGCCCTCCGGGTCGGACAGGTTGTCGCCCGTGTTGATCACGAAGTCCGGGCGCAGGCCCGCCAGCGAGCGCAGCCAGCGCTGCTTCTTGCGCTGGCCGCTCACCATGTGGATGTCGGAGACCTGCAGCACGCGCAGCGGGCGCATTCCGGCGGGCAGGACCGGGATCGTCACCCGCCGCAGCCGGAAGGAGCGGGCCTCGAAGCCCGCCGCGTACACCAGTCCGGCGGCGCCGGCCGCCGTGATTCCCAGGGGGATTCCGTATCGCGCGCGCATACGCCCATCGTGTCAGATCCGGGAGGAGCGGATGTCCGGCGGTCGCCTTCCGGGCGGCCGGCCCCGGAGCGGGTACGGACCGGGACGGACCGGGACGGGCCGGGACGGGCCGGCGCGGGTGGGTGACCGTCCGCCCGAACGGGCCCTGTGGCGCCGGGGTTCGGGAGCGCGCCGTAAATGCGCGGGCGCCCCTCCCTCCGTTCCTGCGACAATCAAGGCATGACCACGCTCAAGTCGAAGCTGCACGACGACCTCAACGTTGCGATCAGAGAGCGCGACGAGCTCAGCTCCTCGACGCTCCGGCTGACGCTCACCGCGATCACCAAGGAGGAGGTCGCGGGGACGGAGAAGCGCGAGCTCTCCGACGACGAGGTCCTCAAGGTGATCACCCGCGAGGCGAAGAAGCGCCGTGAGGCGGCGGACGCCTTCGCCCAGGGCGGGCGTCCCGAGCAGGCCGAGCGGGAGAAGGCGGAGGGCGAGTTCCTCGCGCGCTACCTGCCCCAGCAGCTGTCCGACGACGAGCTGAACGCGATCGTCGCCCAGGCCGTCGAGGAGGCGAAGGCGGCCGGTGCACAGGGTCCGCGGGCCATGGGCGCGGTCATGAAGATCGTCAACCCGAAGGTGGCCGGGCAGGCCGAGGGCGGCCGCGTGGCCGCCGCGGTGAAGAGGATCCTCGCCGACGGCTGAGCCGGGACGCCACAGCGAAGGGCCCCTCCCTCCCGAGCCGGTACGGGAGAGAGGGGCCCTTCGTCTGTGTCGCCCATGGCGTCGGTGTGCCGTCAGCGCGTGGTCAGCGCCGTCCGCCCGGTCCGTTGCCGGGGCCCTGGATGAAGCCCTCCGGGATGGAGATGGTCGGGAGCGGTTCGGCTCCGCCGTTGGTACCGACCCCGCCGTTGCCACCGCCGCCGTTGCCGCCGTCGCCGCCGCCGAAGAGGCCGCCGATGATCCCGCCGGCGTCGTTGTTGCGGCCGTCGCCACCACCACCGTCACCGTCGCCGTCACCGTTGCCGTTGTTCCCCCGGTCCTGGCCCTGGTCCGGGTCGCGGTTCTCGTTCTCGTCCTTGCGGTCCGGGATGTTGACGAGGTTGAAGCTGGGCGCCTCCTTGCCCGACAGGGCGCCGGTCATGGCGTCCTTCCAGATCGGACCGGGGACCGCGCCACCGAAGACGAGCGCGTGGGGGACCCCGCCGATCGTGATGTTCAGCATCTTGACGTCCTGCTGAGGGCTGCCGACCCAGACGGCGCCCGACAGGTTCGGCGTGTAGCCGACGAACCAGGCGTTCCGCCGCTCGTCCGTCGTGCCTGTCTTGCCCGCGTTCTGGCGGTCGGTCAGGCCGGCCTCACGCCCCGTACCGGAGTCGACCACGCCCTGCAGCAGGGTGTTGACGGTGTCCGCGGTCTCCTCGGACATCGCACGCTTGCACGTGGACTTCGGAACCTCGAGCGACTGCTGCTTTCCGCTGATCTTCTGCGTGATCGACTCGATCGCGATCGGCGTGCAGTACATGCCCCGGTTGGCGAAGGCCGCGTAGGCGCTCGCCATGGTCAGTGGCGAGAGACCGGTCGACCCGAGCGTCATCGACGACGGCACCTCGGGGACCTTGTCGCCGTTGCCCTGGACCACTCCCAGGGCATCGGTCATCTTCACCACCGGGCACATTCCGATGTCGGCGAGCATCTCCACGAAGAAGGTGTTGACCGACAAGGCCATCGCCTCCTTCAGGTCGTACGGCCCGACCTCGGACTCCGTCTCGTTCTCGAGCTTCTCGTTGCTGCTGTTGACCCAGGGATTGCCGCTGCACGTCTGGACCCGGTCCGGGTACGGCATCTCGTACGGCGCGGGGTACATCTGCGTCGCCGGGTGGCCCTGCTCCAGCGCCGCCGCGGCCACGAACGGCTTGAACGTCGAACCGGTCGGGAACCCGTAGTTGGAACCGCCCATGGCGGCGTCGACCGAGTAGTTGTACTCGGTCTCGTTCTTGCCGTAGCCGAACGGCCTGGACTGCCCCATGGCGAGGATCTTGCCGCTGCCGGGCTCGACCAGGGTGGTCGCCGCGGCGACCTTGTCCGACTTGTAGACGTGCGTCTTCAGCGACTCCCGCACCGACTTCTGCGCCTGCGGGTCGAGCGTCGTGCGGATGGTCAGGCCGCCCTGGTTCCAGACCTTGGCCCGGTCCTCCTTCTTCTTCCCGAAGACCGGGTCGTTGAGGAACACCTCGCGCACGTAGTCACAGAAGAAGGCCGCATCGTCGACCGCCGTGATGCAGCCGTTCTTCGGCTTGCTGACCTTCAGTCCGAGCGGTGACTTCGACGCCTCGGCGGCCTCCTCCCGGGAGATGTCGCCGACCTGGGCCATCCGCGCCAGGACCACGTTGCGCCGCTTGGTGGCCTCCGTCTCGTCGTTGACCGGGTCGTACCGGCTCGGTGACTGGACGAGGCCGGCGATGAGGGCCGACTCCTGGAGGTTGAGGTCCTTGGCGGGCTTGGAGAAGTAGCGCTGGGCGGCGGCCTCCACACCGTAGGCCTGCTGGCCGAAGTACGTGATGTTCAGGTAGTTCTCGAGGATCTTCTTCTTGCCCAGCTCCTCCTCGACCTGGATCGCGAACTTCAGCTCGCGGATCTTGCGGCCGATGGTCTGCTGGATGGCCTGCGCGACCTTCGTCGGGTCGTCACCGGCCTCCTCCACGAAGACGTTCTTCACGTACTGCTGCGTCAGGGTGGACGCGCCCTCGGAGACGCCGCCGGTCTGCGCGTTGCGGTTGAGCGCGCGCAGTACGCCCTTGAGGTCGACCGCGCCGTGCTCGTAAAAGCGTGAGTCCTCGATCGCGACGATCGCCTTCTGCAGGTGTGGCGAGATGTCCTTGAGGTCGACCACCGTGCGGTCACGCGAGTAGACGGTCGCGATCTTGCCGCCCTCCGCGTCGAGGATGGTGGTGCGCTGACTCAGCGGGGGCGTCTTGAGGTTGGCGGGGAGCTCGTCGAAGCTCTCCACCGACCCCTTGGCGGCGAGGCCCAGCGCACCCACGGCGGGGATCGCGATACCGGCCAGCACGGCTCCCGACAGGACACTGACACCGAGGAACTTGGCGGCCTGCTGCGTTGGCGACAGACCACCGCCCGAGCGCTTCTTTGGCATGGGAGCAGCCTACGTTCTCATTCGCCGGACAGGCGTACAGGCCTTGGCCTAAGCTGCTCACAACTGTCACAGCAGTGAGGTCATGTATCAATACGTCCGGCGACCCCGAATCGTTCCGGATTCCTCCGACTTTTTTGTCGGGGCGTGTTGGGTGCGTGTCCGGATCCGCCTTCCGTGTCCCATGGTGTCCGTTGTGGCGCAAGTGAAACGACCCGAAACGTCGGGATTGCCGCGCATGTCGCCAGCTCACTCCCCCGGGTGATCTGCCGCTTACCCATAGTCCGTTCGGGCCATTCAAGATTGGGCCCGCTGGGGGTGTTGCGCTGTGCCCACCTTCCGTAACGTCCTCAACTGGCTGCGGTGAATATGCCGCTGCCGCCGTGGGGGAGCCTCGATTCGGGAGAGGACGGCGCCGGTATGGGCTGGGTTATCGACTGGAGTGCGCAGGCTGCCTGCCGCACTACTGATCCGGATGAACTGTTCGTTCAAGGAGCAGCGCAGAACAGGGCCAAGGCGGTGTGCACCGGATGTCCGGTACGCACGGAGTGCCTGGCCGACGCGCTCGACAACCGCGTCGAGTTCGGCGTATGGGGAGGCATGACGGAACGTGAACGCCGCGCACTGCTGCGCCGGCGTCCCACGGTGACGTCCTGGCGCCGGCTGCTGGAGACCGCGCGCACGGAGTACGAGCAGGGGACAGGGATCGTCCCCCTCGACGACGACGAGGTGTACGCGAACCTCGCGGCGGTGAGCTGAGGGCTCTCGGGGGTCCTTGGCCTCTGCGCGGTGGACAGGGGGCAGGACTCCGGGCGGGCCGTGCCCGGCGGACGGACGGTGCCCGGCCGCGCGTCGGGGCAGGTCTGTCGGAGCAGGTCTGTCGGGGCCGGCCTGTCCATCAGGGTATGACGGCGTGCCTGGGGGCGTGTTGGCGCCGGTGCTGTTCCGGTTGATCCGGTGACAGGGCGTGGCGCCGCCGTCAGGGAGTGCCGACGTGTGTCAGACGCTCGCCTCGGGCAGCTCCGGCCGGTTGGCCGCGAGCCGGTCGCCGATGTCCCGCAGCCCCGCGAGGTCGTGCACGTCGCCGGGCAGTGCGGCCACTTCCGTCACCGCCACCTCGGGGTGGAGCGCGGTGAAGCGGTCCCGTGTGCGCTGCTCGCGTGAGAGCAGTTGCATCCGCTCGGCGTGCAGCCTCAACAGACCTGCGGTGAGCTGGCCGACGGACCGCTCCGTGTCCACCTCGTCCGCCCTGCCGGCGCCGGTGCTGTCCACGGTGGCGGGGGAGCCTTCGTCGGGGACGTCGTCCTGTGCCGGAGTGTCGGGAGAGGCGGTTGTGGGTGTCTTGGACGTGTCAGGGGCCCCGGGTGCCTCCGGAGTGGGGGTCTCCGTAGCGGGGTCGGACGAACTCTCGTATGTGTCGGGGGAGTTACGAAGTCCAGCTTTCCCGTCCTCCTGATCCACAATGCGGGAGTCCTCAAGATTTTCCGCGGCGGCGAGTGCCCGCTCGGCCGAGAGCCGGTCGGCGCCGCTGCCGTGGACCCGGTTGAGGACCAGGCCGGCCAGTGGCATGTCCTCGGCGGCCAGCCGTTCCACGAAGTACGCGGCCTCGCGCAGCGCGTCCCGCTCCGGGGCCGCGACCACCAGGAACGCGGTGCCGGGCGCCTGGAGCAGCTTGAACGTGGCGTCCGCGCGGGTGCGGAACCCGCCGAACATGGAGTCCATCGCCGCCACGAACGTCTGCACGTCGCGCAGCAGTTGGCCCCCGAGCACCTTCCCCAGGACGCCGGTCATCATGGACATTCCGACGTTCAGGAACTTCATCCCCGCCCGGCCGCCGACCTTCGCCGGGGTCAGCAGTACGCGGATGAGCTTGCCGTCGAGGAAGGAACCGAGCCGCTTCGGCGCGTCCAGGAAGTCCAGCGCGGACCGGGACGGCGGGGTGTCGACGACGATGAGGTCCCACTCGTCACGGGCCCGCAGCTGCCCCAGCTTCTCCATCGCCATGTACTCCTGCGTGCCCGCGAAGCCCGCCGAGAGCGACTGGTAGAAGGGGTTGCCCAGAATCGCGGAGGCCCGCTCGGGGTCCGCGTGCGCCTCGACGATCTCGTCGAACGTGCGCTTCATGTCGAGCATCATCGCGTGCAGTTCGCCGCCCGCGGAGTCGTCGACGCCCTTCACCCGGCGGGGGATGTTGTCGAGCGAGTCGATGCCCATGGACTGGGCCAGTCTGCGGGCCGGGTCGATGGTCAGGACGACCACCTTGCGCCCCCGCTCGGCCGCACGCAGGCCCAGTGCCGCTGCGGTGGTCGTCTTGCCCACCCCGCCCGAACCGCAGCACACCACGATCCGGGTGCCGCGGTCCTCGATCAGCGGGTCGACGTCGAGCGTGGGTACGGAGGAGAGGTGGTGGCGGGCCGAGCCGCCCGAGTGGGCCGGGTCGTGCGCCTGCGCCGGTTCCGGACGACGACTCATGACATTCCCTGCTTCCGATGCTTCCGGTTCGGTTGCCGGTCGGTGACGGGCACATTCGTGGGGGGCGCGGCTTCGGCGGGCGGGTTCTTGCCGGTCATGACACGCCCTGGGCGCGGAGTTCCTTGGCCAGCTCGTACAGGCCCGCCAGGTCCATGCCCTCCGCGAGCAGCGGCAGCTCGTGCCGGGGCAGGTCCACCTCGGTCAGCGCGGCGCGCTGCTCGGCCTCCAGCGCGTACCGCTCGGCGTACTCCTGCGCCTGCGCGAGCAGAGGGTCCACCAGCCGCTCGGCGTGCCCGCCGCGCCGCGCGCCGCCGAGACCGGCGGAGGCCAATGACCGCGCGACGGAAGAACGCGTGACCGTCCCCACGAGTTCCAGATCGGCCGGGTCCAGCAGCTCCGGGCGCACCATGTTGACGATGATCCGCCCCACCGGCAGCCGGGCCGCCCGCAGCTCGGCGATGCCGTCCACGGTCTCCTGGACCGGCATCTCCTCCAGCAGCGTGACCAGGTGCACCGCCGTCTCCGGCGATTTCAGCACCCGCATCACGGCCTGCGCCTGATTGTGTATCGGGCCGATCCTGGCGAGTCCCGCGACCTCGTCGTTGACGTTGAGGAAACGGGTGATGCGCCCGGTCGGCGGGGCGTCCATCACGACGTAGTCGTAGACGAACCGCCCGCTCTTGTCCTTGCGCCGCACCGCCTCGCACGCCTTGCCGGTCAGCAGGACGTCCCGCACACCCGGCGCGATGGTGGTCGCGAAGTCGATCGCGCCGAGCTTCTTCAGGGCCCGTCCGGCGCCGCCCAGCTTGTAGAACATCTGGAGGTAGTCCAGAAGGGCCCGCTCCGCGTCGATGGCGAGGGCGTGCACCTCCCCGCCCCCGGGAGCGACGGCGATCTTCCGTTCTTCGTACGGCAGTGCCTCCGTCTCGAAGATCTGCGCGATGCCCTGGCGGCCCTCGACCTCGACGAGAAGCGTCCGCTTCCCCTCCGTGGCCAGAGCCAGCGCGAGGGCCGCGGCCACCGTGGTCTTGCCGGTTCCGCCCTTGCCACTGACGACCTGAAGCCTGCTCACGCCTTTGAGCCTAATTCCTCCCCGCGCGTCCCGGCGGATCCGGGTGGGATCTCCCCGGAAAGCAGCCGCTAGAGTCGCCGTATGACGAAATGGGAGTACTCCACAGTTCCGTTGCTGGTCCACGCCACGAAGCAGATTCTGGACACCTGGGGCGAGGACGGCTGGGAGCTCGTACAGGTCGTTCCCGGTCCGAACAACCCCGAGCAGCTGGTGGCCTACCTGAAGCGGGAGAAGCAGGCGTGAGCGCGGTCGAGGCGAAGCTGGTCGAGCTCGGGCTGAGGCTGCCCGAGGTCGCCGCGCCGCTGGCCGCGTACCGTCCGGCCGTGCTGTCCGGCCGGTACGTCTACACCGCCGGCCAGCTTCCCATGGTGGACGGCGCGCTCTCGCTGACCGGCAAGGTCGGCGCCGAGGTCACGGCGGAGGAGGCGAAGGAGCTGGCGCGCACCTGTGCGCTGAACGCCCTCGCCGCCGTGAAGTCCGTCGTCGGTGACCTGGACCGCGTCGCGCGCGTGGTGAAGGTCACCGGGTTCGTGGCCTCGGCCGCGGACTTCACGGGCCAGCCGGGCGTCCTCAACGGCGCGAGCGAACTGCTGGGCGACATCCTCGGCGACAAGGGCGTCCACGCCCGCAGCGCGGTGGGCGTCGCGGTACTGCCGCTGGACGCGCCCGTGGAGGTCGAGATCCAGGTGGAACTGACCGGAACGGACTGACCGGAACGGACTGACCGGGACGGGCGGGAAGGCGGGGTGACGGGGGCGGGCAGGCGCTTCCCCCTTGCTCATCCGTCGCCCCTCGAACATCGGCCCGTCGCGGGATAGCCTCCGGCCATGGCGAATGCGCGGGCTGATGGGCAGGCCGGGGGCCGGCCGGGTGGCCGGACCGGCGGGCAGTGGTATCCGCCGGAATGGCCGGAGCGTATCCGCGCGCTCGCGGACGGGACCCTCGTCCCGGTCACGCCGAAGCGCGCGGCCACCGTCATGCTCCTGAAGGACACCGGCGACGGCTACGTCGTCCACATGCTGCGCCGACGCACCTCCATGGCCTTCGCCGGGGGCGCGTACGCCTATCCCGGCGGTGGGGTCGACCCGCGCGACGACGATCTTCACGTCCGCTGGGCGGGCCCCACGCGCGCGTGGTGGGCGGACAGACTCGGCGTCGACGAAACGGCGGCCCAGGCGATCGTCTGCGCCGCGGTGCGCGAGACGTACGAGGAAGCCGGCGTGCTGCTCGCGGGCCCGACGCCCGACTCCGTGGTCGGCGACACCACGGGCCCGGACTGGGAGGCGGACCGCGCGGGGCTCGTCGCGCGGGAGATGTCCTTCGCGGAGTTCCTCGACCGCCGGGGACTGGTCCTGCGCTCGGACCTGCTCGGCGGGTGGACGCGGTGGATCACCCCGGAGTTCGAGCCCCGCCGCTACGACACCTGGTTCTTCGTCGCCGCCCTCCCCGAGGGACAACGCACCCGGAACGCCTCCACGGAGGCCGACCGTACGGTGTGGATCGCCCCGAGCGAGGCGGCCGCCGGCCACGACCGGGGCGAGCTGCTGATGATGCCGCCGACCATCGCGACCCTGCGCCAGCTGACGGCGTACACGGCGGCGGCACAGGCGCTCGAGGCGGCACCCGCGCGTGACCTCACGCCGGTGCTGGCCACCGCGCGGCTGGACGAGGGCGGGGTCGTGCTGTCCTGGCCGGGGCACGACGAGTTCACCCGGCACATCCCGCAGCACACCCAGGACACCCAGCACTCCCAGCCCACCCAGCACATCCCGAACGGTGGAGCCCCCGCATGACCGACGCGGCAGCCCTTCCCGGCCAACCGCGCGGAGGGGTCCTCTCCGGACCCGCCACCGCGCGGGCGGTCAACGTCCTGGCGCCGAACGCCTCGGCGATGACCCTGGACGGCACCAACACCTGGATCCTGTCGGAACCCGGCTCCGCGCGGGCGGTCGTGATCGACCCGGGCCCGCTGGACGAGGGGCATCTGCGCAACGTCGTCGACACCGCCGAGCGGGCCGGCAAGCGCGTCGCCCTCACCCTGCTGACGCACGGTCACCCGGACCACTCCGAGGGCGCCGCCCGCTTCGCCGAGCTGACCGGCACGAACGTACGGGCACTGGACCCCAAGCTGCGCCTGGGGGACGAGGGACTGTCCGGCGGGGACGTGGTCACCGTGGACGGCCTGGAGCTGCGGATCGTCCCCGCCCCCGGCCACACCGCCGACTCGCTGGCCTTCCACCTGCCGGCCGACGGGGCCGTCCTCACCGGCGACACGGTCCTGGGGCGCGGTACGACCGTCGTGGCCCACCCCGACGGCCGCCTCGGCGACTATCTGGACACGCTGCGCCATCTGCGCTCGCTCACGGTCGACGACGGCGTCCACACGGTCCTGCCGGGCCACGGCCCCGTGCTGGAGGACGCCCAGGGCGCCGTCGAGTACTACCTGGCACACCGCGCGCACCGCCTGGCCCAGGTGGAGACGGCCGTGGAGAACGGCCACCGCAGCCCGTCCGAGGTCGTCGCCCACGTCTACGCCGACGTGGACCGCTCCCTGTGGCCGGCCGCGGAGCTGTCGGTCCGCGCGCAGCTGGAGTACCTGCGGGAGCACGGGCTCATCTAGGGCCGGACAGGCCCCGGGGCCTGTCGCTCTGGTCCCCGGCTCTCCGTGGCCACGGAGAGCCGGGTCGGGTCAGTGGGACAGGGCCGGCGGGATCAGCGGGACCGCTTCGCGAGGCGTTCGACGTCCAGGAGGATCACCGCGCGGGCCTCCAGGCGGAGCCAGCCGCGCTGGGCGAAGTCCGCCAGAGCCTTGTTGACCGTCTCGCGGGACGCGCCGACCAGCTGGGCCAGCTCCTCCTGCGTGAGGTCGTGGACGACGTGGATGCCCTCCTCGGACTGCACGCCGAAGCGGCGGGAGAGGTCCAGCAGGGCACGGGCGACCCGGCCCGGAACGTCGGAGAAGACAAGGTCCGACATGGCGTCGTTGGTCTTGCGCAGCCTGCGCGCGACAGCCCGCAGCAGTGCGGTGGCGACCTCGGGGCGGGCGTTCAGCCAGGGCTGGAGGTCGCCGTGGCCGAGGGCGAGCAGCTTGACCTCGGTCAGCGCCGTGGCGGTCGCGGTGCGCGGACCCGGGTCGAAGAGCGACAGCTCACCGATGAGCTCGCTGGGCCCGACGACGGCCAGCATGTTCTCGCGGCCGTCGGGGGAGGTGCGGTGGAGCTTGACCTTGCCCTCGGTGACCACGTAGAGCCGGTCTCCGGGGTCGCCCTCGTGGAACAGGGAGTCGCCCCGTGCGAGGGTCACCTCGCTCAGCGAGGCGCGAAGCTCCGCGGCCTGCTCGTCATCGAGCGCCGCGAAGAGCGGGTTCCGCCGCAGAACGTCGTCCACGTGTTCTCTCCTTGTCGACCTGCTCAGGGGACTTTGATCCCCACGTACCAGGGGACCGAAGTGCCCATTTTGCCGGACAGTCCAAACAGTGTGATCTGTCACAAGGATGCCGCACAGGCCTGGCGGGGTAAGCGGCAGGGGTCCAATCGGGGGCCGGTATTCAGGGGCCGGGACGGATGTCAGTGCCGAGCCGTAGGCTGGCCGGGTGTCCAAATCGCCGGTGGGAGAGCAGGCCCAAGGGGCTGTTCGGGTGGCGGCACACCGGGATTCCGCCGTGGGCGAACAGGGCTCGGATGGCGGCAGGAAAACGGCGAAACCGACAAAGAAGGCGCCGGTGAAGAAGAAATCGACCGCGAGTGCGACCTCGAGCGCGACCTCGGATTCGACGTCGGCCTCGAACGACATCTCGAACGACACCTCGGACGCGGCCTCGAGTGCGAGTGCGAGTGCGAGCAGCGCGGCCGGGGCGAAGTCGGCGAAGCAGGTGAGGTCGGCGAAGTCCGCGGCCGCCGGCAGGGCGGCCAAGCCGCCCGAGGCGGAGTCGCGCATCGCCCTCGTCCGCCGCGCCCGGCGGATCAACCGGGAGCTCGCCGAGGTGTTCCCGTACGCCCACCCCGAGCTGGACTTCGAGAACCCCTTCCAACTCGTGGTCGCCACGGTCCTGTCGGCCCAGACCACCGATCTGCGCGTCAACCAGACGACCCCCGCCCTCTTCGCGAAATACCCCACCCCCGAGGAGCTGGCCGCCGCCAACCCGGAGGAGGTGGAGGAGATCCTGCGCCCCACCGGTTTCTTCCGGGCCAAGACCAGGTCGGTGATAGGCCTTTCGAAGGCGCTGGCGGAGGATTTCGGCGGCGAGGTGCCGGGCCGGCTCGAGGATCTCGTCAAGCTGCCCGGTGTGGGCCGCAAGACGGCCTTCGTCGTGCTCGGCAATGCCTTCGGCCGCCCCGGCATCACCGTGGACACGCATTTCCAGCGTCTGGTGCGGCGTTGGAAGTGGACCGGGGAGACCGACCCCGACAAGATCGAGGCGGCCGTCGGCGCGCTCTTCCCGAAGAGTGAGTGGACCGACCTCTCGCACCACGTGATCTGGCACGGCCGCCGCATCTGTCACGCCCGTAAGCCCGCGTGCGGCGCCTGCCCCATCGCCCCGCTCTGCCCGGCGTACGGCGAGGGCGAGACCGACCCGGACAAGGCGCAAAAGCTGCTGAAGTACGAGAAGGGCGGCTTCCCGGGCCAGCGCCTGAACCCCCCGCAGGCCTACCTCGACGCGGGCGGCCGGCCGGCCCCGCCGCTGGGTGCCGGATGAGCCGCATGGGCCGCATGACGGGGGCATATACGGCGGGTGCCGGTGGAAAGATCCAGGCACCAGCGGGCGTTGAACGGGGCAGGGGAGCGGTGGGGGCGAGGACGACAGGGGTGGCGATGACGCGGGTGACCGATCTCCGGGGCGGTCGGGTGACGCTCAGCACGGAGGGTCTGCCCTCCTGGCTGGACCCGGTGGTCCGGGTTGCGGAGACGGTCGCACCGGACGAGCTGAGCCGCTTCCTGCCCCCGGCGGACGGCGAGGGCCGCCAGGCCGCCGTCCTTGTCCTGTTCGGTGACGGTGACGGCGAGCGCGGCCCGGAGCTGCTGCTCATGGAGCGGTCGGCCGCGCTGCGCTCGCATGCCGGACAGCCGGCCTTCCCCGGCGGCACCCTGGACCCCGAGGACGGCGACCCGTTGGCCGACGGGCCGCTGTGGGCCGCGCTGCGTGAGGCCGAGGAGGAGACGGGGCTCGATCCCGACGGCGTCCAGCTCTTCGGCGTTCTGCCGAAGCTCTACATCCCCGTCAGCGGCTTCGTCGTCACGCCGGTCCTGGGCTGGTGGCGGGTCCCCAGCCCGGTCGGCGTCGTCGATCCCAACGAGACCGCGCGGGTCTTCACCGTTCCCGTGGCGGATCTCACCAATCCGGACAACCGGACGACCGCCATCCATCCCAGCGGCCACCGGGGTCCGGCATTCCTGGTGGAATCGGCCGTGGTGTGGGGTTTCACGGCCGGGATCATCGACCGGCTGCTCCATTACGCGGGGTGGGAGCGCCCCTGGGACCGGGAGAAGCAGGTCCCGCTGGACTGGCGGTCATGACAGGGTGGGCGCGGTGCCGTGCGGTACGGGGGCTCGTGACGACGGCGGTTCATGCCGTATGCCCCCGGACTCCGGCCCGGTAAGAACGACCGGAATGACGAGGCGAGGCAAAACGCGGTGAACGTGCTGGACATCCTGTTGCTGGTCGCCGCCGTGTGGTTCGCGGTCGTCGGCTACCGCCAGGGGTTCGTCGTCGGCATTCTGTCGGTGATCGGGTTCCTGGGCGGCGGTCTCGTCGCCGTCTACATCCTCCCCGTCATCTGGGACCTCATGACGGACAACGCGGAGGTCGGCACGGCCGCCGCTGTCGTCGCGGTCGTCGTCGTCATCGTCTGCGCCTCCGTCGGCCAGGCCCTGACCACGCACCTCGGCAACAAGCTGCGCCGTCACATCACCTGGTCCCCGGCCCGCGCGCTCGACGCCACCGGCGGTTCCCTGGTCAACGTCGTCGCGATGCTCCTGGTCGCCTGGCTGATCGGCTCCGCCCTCGCGGGCACGACCCTGCCGACGCTCGGCAAGGAGGTCCGCCAGTCCAAGGTGCTGACCGGCGTCTCCCGGGCGCTGCCCGACCGGGCCGACACCTGGTTCGCCGACTTCTCCTCCGTCCTCGCGCAGAACGGTTTCCCCCAGGTCTTCAGCCCGTTCGCGAACGAGCCGATCACCGACGTCCAGCCCCCCGACCCCGCCCTGGCCGGCAGCCCCGTGGCCGGGCGCGCGCAGCGGTCCATCGTCAAGGTCATGGGCACCGCCCCGCAGTGCGGCAAGGTCCTCGAAGGCACCGGCTTCGTGTTCTCCGAACGCCGCGTGATGACCAACGCGCACGTCGTGGGCGGCGTCGACGAGCCGACCGTGCAGATAGGCGGCGAGGGCAGGAAGTACGACGCGACGGTCGTCCTCTACGACTGGAAACGCGACATCGCGGTCCTCGACGTCCCGGACCTGAAGGCGCCCGCACTGCGGTTCACCACCGAGGACGCGGGCAGCGGCGACAGCGCGATCGTCGCCGGCTTCCCGGAGAACGGCGCGTACGACGTCCGGTCCGCGCGGCTGCGCGGGCGCATCACGGCCAACGGCCCGGACATCTACCACCGGGGCACCGTCCGCCGTGACGTCTACTCCCTGTACGCGACGGTCCGTCAGGGCAACTCCGGCGGCCCGCTGCTGACCCCCGAGGGCCAGGTCTACGGCGTGGTGTTCGCCAAGTCCCTCGACGACACCGAGACGGGGTACGCGCTCACCGTGGACGAGATCCAGGAGGACATCGTCAAGGGCCGTTCCGCGACCCAGCAGGTGGACAGCGACAGCTGCGCGCTCTGAGCGGCGCGAGGACTGCCGCGGACGGGCGTACGGCCAGGAACCCGGCGATCGGCACGGCCGACTGCACAGCCGGGAGCACGGCCGGCGGTACGTTCGGCCGTGCTCCTCTCGTCAGCCGCGCGGGTGGTGGTGACGCAGCCGTACCGAGACCCAGCGGGCCCGGCGGCGGAGGATACGCGGAATCCCGACCCTGAGATCCGTACCTGCCATCTGCGGTGCACCGCCTTGCTGGTGGGATCCCCTGCCGCCCGCCGAACGGCGGTCGCGGCCCGTGTCACTGTGGTCGTGCGTCCAGCCCATACTCCGACCACTGCCCCCGCCGCATGGTCGATAACCGCCTCGCGGAGGGCCAATTGGCCTATGCGCCAGGCAAGTGGCCTTTCATAGGACAGGTGTTCAGTTCCGGTGATCGGATCTGCGCACCGGAAGGCGGCGGAAGGGGTTCCGGAAGCCGCTCGGCCGGCCGTCAGCGGTCGGGTTCCGGGTCCTTCAGCCAGTTGATCAGCTCGGAGGAGAACGCGGCCGGGTCCTCCTCGTGCGGGAAGTGCCCGAGCCCGTCGAACAGCCGCCAGCGGTACGGCGCTTCGACGTACTCCCCGGACCCGGCGGCGTTGCGGACACCCGCCACGGGGTCGAGCGAGCCGTGCAGATGCAGCGTCGGCACCTGCACCGGCCGCTTCATCCGGCGGTTGAACTGAATGCCGTCCGGCCGGGCCAGGGACCGCACCATCCAACGGTACGGCTCGATCGAGCAGTGCGCCGTGGAGGGGATGCACATGGCCCGCCGGTAGTTCTCCAGCGCCTTCTCCTCGGGCGGGCGGGGCCCGGACCAGTCCTGGATCAGCTTGGCCACCAGCGCCCCCTCGTCGGCGGTGAGCTGCCGCTCCGGGATCCAGGGCCGTTGGAACCCCCAGATGTGCGACATGGCCGACGACTGCCGCACGTCGGCGATCATGGCCGCCCGCCAGCGCCGCGGATGCGGCATGGACGACACCGCGAGCCGCCGTACGAGCTTGGGGCGCATCGCCGCCGCCGTCCAGGCCAGGTATCCGCCCAGGTCGTGCCCGACCAGCGCGGCGTCCGGCTCGCCGAGGGAACGGATCACACCGGTGACGTCCAGCGCGAGGTTGGCCGGGTCGTAACCGCGCGGTGTGCGGTCGCTGCCGCCGACGCCCCGCAGGTCCATGGCGACCGCACGGAACCCGGCGTCGGCGAGCGCCGTCAGCTGGTGCCGCCAGGTCCACCAGAACTGTGGAAAGCCGTGCAGCAGCAGCACCAGCGGCCCGTCGCCGAGCTCGGCGATGTGGAAGCGCGCACCGTTGGCGGCGACGTCCCGGTGGGTCACCTCGGCACCGCCCGGGATGTCGAGGCGTACGGCCGAGAGGGGGTGCGCCGAAGGAGTGGCGGGGTCCGTCATGAGGACGAGCGTGCCACAGCTTCGATCGCCTCGGGGACCCGGTCCTTGGGGAGTTCGGGACGCGGGTGCGGCTTGACCTTCTGCAGCACGACCGCCGTCTCCTTCATCGAGGCGGCGACCTTCTGCGGGCCGCGGCCCTTCTTCGCCTTCTTCGCGAAGACCACCCCGATCAGGGCGAGGAAGAGCGCGAGCAGCACGTTCGCCGCGAAGGACAGCAGGAAGCAGACGGCGAGGTTCCAGTCGCTCCAGGCGTGGATGCCGTAGGCCAGGGCGAAGCTCAGCATCGGCAGGGAGAAGAGCAGCACGAGGCCGGCCAGGGTGAACAGCCCGCCGCTCGTCGCGCCCCGCTGCACATCCCGTTTGAGCTGTGCCTTTGCCAGCGCGATCTCGTCGTGCACCAGCGCGGACATGTTCTCCGTCGCCGAGGCGAACAACTGGCCGATGTTGCGTTCGGCGCCGACCGGGCTGCCGTCGGGTGCGCTCATCGCGGTCTCCCTCTTCTTCTTTCGTCCTGCGTGCCTCTGCGTACCTCTGAGTAAGGCTCAGTCTGCCGCCTGACGGCCCCCGTCCGCCCCATCACCTGCGCCCGACCGCGTGGCTCCGGCTGTGGTTGTGGCTCCGGCTGTGGCTGCGGGGACGGGTGCTGGTGCGACCGCGTGCGTTCGACCGTGTACGTCGGACTGTCCTGACTTCTGTACTGTCCCGTCAGATCATGCCGGACTGTCGTGGTCCTCGCCTGCCCCGCCCGGTACGTCGGCAAGCCCGCCGTGTTCCTCGGCCTTCTCCCGCGCGATTCGCCGGTGCTCGGCGGCCTTGTTCTCGTGTATCTCTGCCATACGCAGGTGGTACGCCGGGTCGTCCTCCTCGTAGATGTCCGGGACGCCGCTGAGGTCGTCGTCGCGTTCCTCGTCCTCGGTCAGCTTGCGGTACTTGGTGTTCTGGATCTTCAGCAGCACGGTCGCGACGGCTGTCGCGATCAGCGAACCGACCAGCACGGAGGCCTTGACGCTGTCCGACATCAGGGCGTCGCCCTCGAAGGCGAGCTCGCCGATGAGCAGGGAGACGGTGAACCCGATCCCGGCGAGGGCCGACACCGCCAGGATGTCCGCCCAGACGAGGTCGTCGCTGAGCGAGGCCCTGGTGAAGCGGGTGGTCAGCCACGTGCCGCCGAAGATGCCGACCGTCTTGCCGACGACGAGGCCGAGGACCACACCGAGCGTCTCGGGCGTGGTGAACACCTCCCCGAGCGCGCCGCCGGAGACCGCCACCCCCGCGCTGAACAGGGCGAACAGTGGAACCGCGAGGCCCGAGGAGAGGGGCCGGACCAGGTGTTCTATGTGCTCGCCGGGGGACTGCTTCTCGTCCTCGTGGCGGTGGCAGCGCAGCATCAGGCCCATCGCGACACCGGCGATGGTGGCGTGGATCCCGCTGTTGTACATCAGGCCCCAGACGACCAGGGCGAGCGGCACGTACACGTACCAGCCGCGTATGCCCTTGCGCAGCAGCAGCCAGAAGGCGGCCAGGCCCACCACGGCACCGGCGAGCGCGAGGAAGTTGAGATCATTGGTGAAGAAGACCGCGATGATCAGGATCGCGAAGAGGTCGTCGACGACCGCGAGGGTCAGCAGGAAGGCGCGCAGCGCGCTCGGCAGGGACGTGCCGATGACGGCGAGCACGGCGAGCGCGAAGGCGATGTCGGTGGCGGTGGGCACGGCCCAGCCGGCCAGCGAACCGCCGCCGATGCCGCTGGTGAGCGTGTAGACGAGGGCCGGTACGGCCATGCCGCACAGGGCGGCGACGACAGGGAGCGCGGCGGCCCGGGGGTCGCGCAGATCACCGGCGACGAGTTCACGTTTGAGCTCGATTCCGGCCACGAAGAAGAAGACCGCGAGCAGTCCGTCGGCGGCCCAGTGCGCGACGGACAGGTCCAGGCCGAGGGCTGCGGGCCCGAAGTGGAAGTCGCTGACGCTCTCGTAGCTGTCCTGCAGGGCGGGTACGTTCGCCCAGATCAGCGCGGTGACCGCGGCGATGAGCAGCAGCACACCGCCGACGGTCTCGGTGCGCAGCGCGTCCGTGACGTAGTTCCGCTCGGGCAGGGAGAGACGGCCGAAGGCCTTGCGCGGGGCGGGGGTGGGGGTACGAGGTGCGGGCACGGGGTGATCCTCTGGTAGGCGGGCAGCACGAATCGCGTGCCGACCAGACTTCCCGGCGCTCCATGAGACAGCGTTTGTTCGGGTGGCCTGTCGTGGCCACCTTTCCTGGTCACTGTAACCAACGTACTTGGGCGCTGCACCGACAGCTTTTGGTGACGGATGTCACGGAGGCACCCGGCGCGCGTGCGGCGCCGGGTGCCTCCGTGGCCCGCGGGCGGGCCGTGACCGATGGGACCGAGGAGGAACCCGCCCTGGTGTCAGTCCTCGCTGGACGACTGGGGCAGCTTCGCCTGGATCAGATTCATGACCGTGGCGTCGGTCAGCGTCGTCACGTCCCCGAGCTCACGGTTCTCGGCGACGTCCCGCAGCAGACGGCGCATGATCTTGCCGGAGCGGGTCTTCGGCAGCTCGTTCACCGGCAGGATTCGCTGGGGCTTGGCGATCGGGCCGAGCGCGGAACCCACGTGCGCGCGCAGCTCGGCGACCAGGTCCTCGGTCTCGGAGGCCGTGCCGCGCAGGATCACGAAGGCGACGATGGCCTGCCCGGTCGTCTCGTCGGTCGCGCCGACCACGGCCGCCTCGGCGACCGACGGGTGGGAGACGAGCGCCGACTCCACCTCGGTGGTGGAGATGTTGTGCCCGGAGACCAGCATCACGTCGTCGACCCGACCGAGCAGCCAGATGTCGCCGTCGTCGTCCTTCTTGGCGCCGTCACCGGCGAAGTACTTGCCCTCGAAGCGGGACCAGTACGTGTCGAGGAAGCGCTGGTCGTCGCCCCAGATGGTGCGCAGCATCGACGGCCACGGCTCGGTGAGGACCAGGTAGCCACCGCCGCCGTGCGGAACCTCGTTCGCCTCGTCGTCGACGACGGTCGCGGCGATGCCGGGCAGCGGGGTCTGGGCGGAGCCCGGCTTGGCGGCGGTCACGCCCGGCAGCGGCGAGATCATGATTCCGCCGGTCTCGGTCTGCCACCAGGTGTCCACCACGGGGGTGCGGTCCGCGCCGATGTTCTTCCGGTACCAGATCCAGGCCTCGGGGTTGATCGGCTCGCCGACGGAGCCGAGGACCCGCAGCGAGGACAGGTCGAACTTCGCGGGGATGTCGTCGCCCCACTTCATGAACGTCCGGATCGCGGTCGGCGCCGTGTAGAGGATCGTCACGCCGTACTTCTGCACGATCTCCCAGAAGCGGCCCTGGTGGGGGGTGTCGGGCGTGCCCTCGTACATGACCTGGGTCGCGCCGTTGGCGAGCGGTCCGTAGACGATGTACGAGTGCCCGGTGACCCAGCCGACGTCGGCCGTGCACCAGAACACGTCCGTCTCCGGCTTGAGGTCGAAGACCGACCAGTGGGTGTACGCCGTCTGGGTGAGGTAGCCGCCGGAGGTGTGCAGGATGCCCTTCGGCTTACCCGTGGTGCCGGAGGTGTAGAGGATGAACAGCGGGTGCTCGGCCTCGAACGCCTCGGGGGTGTGCTCGGTGCTCTGGCGCCCCACCAGGTCGTGCCACCACACGTCGCGGCCTTCGGTCCAGGCGACCTCCTGGCCGGTGCGGCGGACGACGAGGACGTGCTGCACGTTGTCGACGCGGCCGGCCGCCTCGTCCACGGCGGGCTTGAGCGCGGACGGCTTGCCGCGCCGGTAGCCGCCGTCGGCGGTGATGACGACCTTGGCGTCGGCGTCCTGGATACGGGTCGCGAGCGCGTCCGCCGAGAAGCCGCCGAAGACGACGGAGTGCGCGGCACCGATACGGGCGCAGGCCAGCATCGCGATCGCGGCCTCGGGGATCATCGGCAGGTAGACCGCGACCCGGTCGCCCTTCCGTACGCCCAGCTCCAGCAGGGCGTTGGCGGCCTGGGAGACCTCGTCCTTGAGCTGGGCGTAGGTGATCGCGCGGCCGTCGCCGGGCTCGCCCTCGAAGTGGATGGCGACGCGGTCGCCGTTTCCGGCCTCGACGTGGCGGTCCACGCAGTTGTAGGCGACGTTGAGCTCGCCGTCCTTGAACCACTTGGCGAACGGCGGGTTCGACCAGTCGAGGGTCTCGGTGGGCTCCTTGGCCCAGGTCAGCCGGCGGGCCTGCTCGGCCCAGAAGCCGAGCCTGTCAGCCTTGGCCTGTTCGTACGCCTCCGCGGTGACGTTGGCGTGTGCGGCCAGGTCGGCGGGGGGCGCGAACCTGCGTTCTTCCTTGAGCAGGTTGGCCAGGCTTTCGTTGCTCACGGCATCTGCCTTTCCCGGAGTGTCCGTTGTGTCCCAGGCCACAGCTCATCAGAACCAGGGGTGCGCTGACAAGGGTCGACGGCAAAGTGGTTTAGACCTTTCCGGGTCGACCGGCCGCGTCCGTGGCCAGGGGTCATCCCTACCCACGGACGCCGGTGGTGTGCGGTTCAGGCTCGGCAGTGCCTCGTACGCCTTCAGGGTCCGGACGGCGGTCTCTCACAGCGCCAGGTCCTCGGCCCGTACCCGGTCGAACACCCGCTCCCCGGCTGCCTCGGTGAGGAGATACGCCTGTGCCTCCCCCACGTGGAAATAAAGGCCATGGAGCGTCAGGAGCCCGTCCTTCAGTGCGCGGGCCACCGATTCGTGGGCGCGCAGGTGCTCCAGCTGCTGGACGACGTTGACCAGACAGAGCTGCTCGGCCGTGTCCGCCGGTGCCCGCCCGGCCAGCCGTACCCAGGGCCTGCTCCTGTCCCGCACGCGCTCCAGGCTCGGCAGCCCGTGCCGCAGCCACCGTCTCAGCGGGGTACGGGCGCCGGCCGGCTGGGGGTCGAGCAGCGCCTGCATCGCACCGCAGCCCGAGTGCCCGCACACCGTGATGGACCGCACCGCCAGCACTTCCACGGCGTACTCGAGGGCGGCCGCCACCGAGTCGTCACCGCTCTCCTCACCGGGCGGCGGCACGAGGTTGCCGACATTGCGGACCACGAACAGGTCGCCCGGACCACTGGAGGTGATCATCGAGGTGACCAGCCGGGAGTCGGCGCAGGTGAGGAACAACTGCGTCGGCTGCTGTCCCTCGCGCGCCAGCCGGGCCAGCTCACCGCGCACCAGAGGAGCGGTGCTCCGCTGGAACGTACTGAGCCCGCGCACCAGGTCGGTCCCGGTCCGGGACGCCTCCGGACCGCCGGCACCCGACACGCTGTCGGTGTCGGTGTCGGTGTCGGTGTCGGTATCGGTGCCGGTGCCCGTGCCCGACGCCGTGCTCACACCTGATCCCGTGCCCGTGCCCGACAGGTTCGGCCGCCCGCCGTGCCCGCCGTGCCCGCCCTGCCTGTCACCCGTGTCACGGCTGCCGTGGTCGCTCCGGTCGTCGTCCGGTGCGGAGAGCGGGGGCTCGCACTGGTGGTTGCGCCAGGCGGTCCAGGGCCGGCAGCGGCATCCGGCGTCGGACGGCACGCCGGTCTCGTCGGTCCCGTCCGCCGGGGGAGAAGAGGCGAGCACCGCGGGCTCGGCGATCCGCACGCCCACTCCGGGCCGACGGCCGGTGATCTCCACCACCCCGCCCCGGGCGGTGTGCGTGTTCTTCCAGTCGTGCAGAGCCTCGTACGCGGCGTGGTCCATGAACGAGCCGTCCAATGCCACGACGCCGGTGGCTCCCTGGGGCACGAGATGCAGGGCCCGGCTGAGTCTCGGCACCGCGAGGAACGTCAACTGCCCTCGGACATGTACGTGATGGACTCCTTCCTTCTCCTCGTGCGTGATCCGGGTACGGGTGAGGCGGTGCAGGGCCACGCCCACGGCGACGGCGATCCCCAGGGCTACGCCCTCCAGGACTCCCGCGAAGACCACGCCGACGGCGGTCACGGCGTAGACCAGGGTTTCACGGTGGCGGGTCACCGTGCGGATGTGGTGCAGGGAGACCATCTGGATGCCGACGGCCATCACCAGGGCGGCGAGCGAGGCCAGCGGGATGAGCTCCAGGAAGGGAACCATCAGCAGCGCGGCGACCACTACGAGAACACCGTGCAGCATCGTGGAGTTCCGGCTCACGGCACCCGCGTGCACGTTCGCGGAACTGCGCACGGCCACCCCGGCCACGGGCAGGCCGCCGAGGCAGCCGGAGGCGATGTTCGCGGTGCCCTGACCGAGCAGTTCGCGGTCCAGGTCGGAGCGTGGGACATGGCCCGGACCGGGGCGGCGGGACACCAGTTTGTCCACGGCGACCGCGCCCAGCAGCGACTGCACACTGCACACCAGTGTGGTGGTGAGCACGGCGGCGACGAGCCCGAGCACGGGCCCTTCGGGGAGCCCGGCCAGTGCGTGGCTGCGCCAGGAGGGCAGGTCGACCGCGGCCACGACGAGTCCGGCCGCGGCGGCCGTCGCGGTGGCCCCGGTGACGGCGACGAGAGCGGCGGGGACCTTGCGCAGAAGGCGTCCGGCCTGTCCGGGCAGTTTCGGCCACAGCAGGAGCAGGGCGAGGGTGAGCACGCTCACCGCGACGGCCGCGGGGTCCACGTCCGCCAACTGGGCGGGCAGTGCCCGGAGATTGTCGGGAACGGAGCTCTGCGGGGTGCCGCCGAGGACGATGTGCACCTGGGCGACGGCGATGGTGACGCCGATGCCGGCGAGCATGCCGTGCACGATCGCAGGGCTGACGGCGAGCGCGCCGCGCGCCACCCGCAGGCAGCCCAGGCCGATCTGGGCGAGCCCGGCGAGGACGGTGATGGCACAGGTCGTCCGCCATCCGTACTGCTGGATGAGGTCGGCGGTGACGACGGTGAGTCCGGCGGCCGGGCCGCTGACCTGGAGCGGGGAACCGCCGATCCGTCCGGCGACGATTCCGCCCACGGCGGCGGCGACCAGGCCGGCCTGGAGCGGCGCGCCGGTGGCGAGGGCGATGCCGAGCGACAGGGGCAGGGCGATCAGGAAGACCGCTACGGCGGCCGACAGATCGGCGCCCGCGATGCGCAGGCGGCGGGGTGGCCGGGCCGGCGGCGGACTGTGCGGCGGATGAGCGCGTTCGGGCCGGTTCGGGTCGGCGGTGTGGGTGGGGATACAGGCTGGCATGCTTCCCGTCTCCTCCGGGGCTGCGCGGTCACGGAAAGGGGTGGTGACCCGCTCGACGGCAGGGGTGGACGCGGCCGTGGGGCACGACGTCGGAACGAGGGGGTCCTCACTATCAGTAAACGAATCGTAATTCAGAGTAAAGGGCAGGCATAGATTTTTCCGGCATATGGGGCAATGAGTCACCTTCAAGGGTGAAGTGCGCATTTCATCGGCTTGTCGTACTAATCCCTTCTCGATCGCGTGCGACCTTGGCGGCGCTGTCGGTCTGGGCCGGCACAGCACCAGACATCGCCCCCGCCAGGGTTGGCCCGAGAGAAGGAAGAAGGTGGGCGGACATGGCCGCCACCCGAAGGATCGCCGTGGGCACCGTGATCACCGCGGTCTGCGCCGCCTCGCTCGCCGGCTGCGGAACCGGTGCCGAGGGCTCCGGGAAGGAATCGCACGGCCCGGAGAAGGCGAAGCCGGCACCCGCACCGGAAAAGGTGCTCCGTCTGATCGGCGACGGCTCCACCGCGTACACCGGGAAGCAGCCGCACCTGGCCGAGCCCGAGCGGCTGAAGCCGGGCGAGAAGCCTCCGCAGTTCGTCGTCTTCTCGTGGGACGGCGCGGGTGAGGACGGCCAGAAGCTCTTCTCGCACTTCCGCAGGGTCGCCAAGGAGAACGACGCGACCATGACGTACTTCCTGAGCGGCGTGTACATGCTCCCGGAGGAGAAGCGCGACCTGTACCGCCCGCCGCAGCACTCGCCGGGCCGTTCGGACATCGGCTTCAACGATGCGGAGGGCATCGCCGCCACCGTGGAGCAGCTGCGCCTCGCATGGCTGGAGGGCAACGAGATCGGCACCCACTTCAACGGCCACTTCTGCGGTGCCGACGGCGGGGTCGGCGAGTGGTCGGTGGAGGAGTGGAAGGACGAGATCGCCCAGGCCAAGGAGTTCGTGAAGTCCTGGAAGACACACACCGACATGAGGAACGCGGCCCCCCTGCCCTTCGACTACGACAAGGAGCTCGTCGGCGCCCGCACCCCCTGCCTGGAGGGTCAGGAGAACTTCACGAAGGCCGCGAGCGAGCTGGGCTTCCGTTATGACACCAGTGGTGTCAACAACCAGGTGTGGCCGAAGAAGAAGCGGGGCCTGTGGGACCTGTCGCTGCAGCTCGTCCCGTTCCCCGGGCACTCCTTCGAGCAGCTCACCATGGACTACAACTTCATGGTCAACCAGTCCGGCACCACCACCCAGGGCGACCCCGCGAAGCACGAACTGTGGGGCGACCAGATGCGGGACGGCCTCATCGCGGGCTTCCAGCGGGCCTACGACGGCAACCGGGCACCTCTGATCATCGGCAACCACTTCGAGTCCTGGAACGGCGGCACCTACATGCGCGCCGTCGAGGAGACCGTCGAGGCGGTGTGCACCAAGCCGGAGGTGCGCTGCGTCTCCTTCCGGCAGCTCGCGGACTGGCTGGACGCCCAGGACCCGCAGACCCTGGAGAGGCTGCGCACCCTGAATGTGGGCGAGACCCCGAAGCAGGGCTGGAAGTCCTTCCTGTCCGCCGGCCCCGCCCCGGCTCCCAAGGGCGTACCCGGGGCGCCCGTCGCAAAGGGGTGAGCGGCGGCCTCCGCCGTGGCCGCGGGTGGCGATCCGACGTGAAGAAGGACACTCCTTCGAGGGGCGGGCGCCGGAGGTGCGTAATGTCGTACTCATGAGTACGACAGGGGCGACCGCCGATCCGCTCGCGGCCCTGGGCTCGCTGCCCGGTGTGGCCGAATCCGTGGAATCCGTGCGCAAGGCCGTGGACCGCGTCTACGGACACCGGGTCATGCGGCGGCGCAGCAACGAGATCACCTCCGAGGCGGCGCTGCGCGGCGCCCGCGGTTCGGCCGCGCTGTCCGGCGCGGACTGGGCGCTGGAGGAGGTGCGCCGGCGCAGCGACTTCGGCACCGGCGACGAGGCGCGCACGATGGGCGCCGCGCTGCGGCTGTCCGCCGAGGCGGGCCAGTTGCTGACCATCTGGCGGCAGTCGCCGCTGAGGGTGCTCGCCCGGCTGCACCTGGTGGCGGCAGCCGATCGCGCGGACCAGGTCGGACGGCCCCGGAAGGACGGTGAGCGGGTCGACGAGCCCTTGATCGGCCTTCCGCTGCCCGGCGCGGCGGAGGTGCACGGCCGACTGGAGGGCCTGGCCGAGCTGATCATCACGGGCGGTTCCGCCCCGGCGCTGGTCACGGCCGCCGTCGTGCACGGCGAACTGCTCGCGCTACGCCCCTTCACCTCCCACAACGGCCTTCTCGCGCGTACGGCCGAGCGCATTGTGCTGGTGGGCAGCGGACTGGACCCGAAATCGGTCTGCCCGGCCGAGGTCGGCCACGCCGAACGGGGCCGCGAGGCCTATCTGACGGCGCTGGAGGGCTACGTATCCGGCACCCCCGAGGGAGTGGCCGCCTGGATCGCCCATTGCGGACGGGCGGTCGAGCTGGGTGCGCGCGAGTCCATGGCGGTGTGCGAGGCGCTGCAGCGCGGGGCGGCGTAACGCGCGCGTGGGGGCCTGGGCACGGAGGCCTGCGCGTGGCGCGGCGGCGGTGGGAGACGTGTGCGCCGGCGGTTGCCGCGCAGAGATGCGGCGGTACGAGTTCTCGTACCGCCGCTGGCATGTCCACCTGGTTACCAGGCGTCCTCGATATATGCCCATCAGGTCGGGAACTTTGCCCGTCCCTGGTGCGGCTGGCCCGTAATCGACGGGTCGACGTCGCGTGGGTGCCCTGTGGCCATGCTCGGTCCGTGGGGCCAGATGCGTTGTGAAGGTGATCCTCTCGGATGTCCTTGGTCTCGCGGGCCGTTGAGTCCTTTGTACTCCAGGTTCCAAGCAAGCGGAAGTGGAGGGCCTGCTTCTTTACTTTTGGGTTCAAAGGCGCGCCGATCGGGCGCCGACGTGCCGGGTGGAAATCGGCCTCCGCGGGTGCGTCCCCACCGTCCCCGGTCAGGCCACCGTCGCGCGGCGTCGGCCGGCGTACCAGACCAGGCCCGCGGTGGCCGCGGCGGCTCCTATCGCGGCCGCCGCCACGAGGGCGGGGCGGTGCGGGACGGAGAGTGCGGGGATGCGCTGCTTGAGCCGCACGGGCCGGTGGAAGTCCAGGATCGGCCACTCGCGCGCGACGGCTTCGCGGCGCAGTGCCCGGTCCGGGTTCACGGCGTGCGGGTGACCCACGGAGTCCAGCATCGGCACATCGGTCGCCGAGTCGCTGTAGGCGTAACAGCGGGCGAGGTCGTAGCCCTCCGACTCGGCCAGCTCCCTGATCGCCTCGGCCTTCGTCGGCCCGTACGCGTAGTACTCCACCTCTCCGGTGAAGCACCCGTCGTCGCCCACGACCATGCGGGTGGCGACGACCCGGTCCGCGCCCAGCAGCTCACCGATCGGCTCGACCACCTCGGCGCCCGAGGTGGACACGATCACCACGTCGCGGCCGGCGGTGTGGTGCTGCTCGATGAGGGTGGCGGCCTCGTCGTAGATGATCGGGTCGATCAGGTCGTGCAGGGTCTCGGCGACGATCTCCTTGACCTGCTGGACGTTCCAGCCGCGGCACAGCGCGGACAGGTACTTGCGCATCCGCTCCATCTGGTCGTGGTCGGCACCGCCGGCCAGGAAGACGAACTGGGCATACGCGGTACGCAGGACTGCCCTGCGGTTGATCAGGCCGCCTTGGTAGAACGACTTGCTGAACGTGAGCGTGCTCGACTTCGCGATGACCGTCTTGTCCAGATCGAAGAAGGCGGCTGTACGGGGCAGTGAGTGGTTTTCCACGCCCCTGAGCATAGGCGCAGCCCATTCGGCGTAAGGTGTGGCGCGTGGGTTTGCCTGAGAAGGCTCTCGGGTACACCATGGAAGTCACGGATCGTTCGCGACCGTGCTAACCCGGTCCGGCTCCTCCCCCCCCCGAGTCGGCCGTGGGGACGACCCCCGCTCTCCCCCCCGGCGGGGGTCGTCGCATGTCCGGGTGGGTTTTCCTCCTTCTCGTCACGGCCGAGGCGTCGCTCACCGCCCAGACCTCGGCAGGATTGTCATGCGCATGATCTGTTGCTCTGTGTAGTCGAAAGGGTGCTCTGCGGGATTCCCCGAGGGCTGCTCAGGGCTCACCGGTACGGGTGACGGCGATATTCACAAGCGTCGGACCGTCCACAGTTTTCGACCAAGATCCACACGATTTCCCGGATCGCTGCACCGTGATTCCAGCGCGTCCCGCTCGCGGCGAGTTCACCGCCCGTTCCGTTTGTCGCGTCGTGTACGGCCGGTTTCTGCCGGCCGTTCATATGGAGACCGCTTGCCGGTTCTTCACACGTTTGGGAATCGCGGGGCCGCAGCGGCGCCGCGTGATGCAGCGAAGGGGGAAGGAAATGGCAGGAACCGTCACACACGATCCGCCGCCCGCCGCCGGAGGAAACAGGCAGGGCGGACCGCTGATCGTCACCGAGGACGCCGGACTTCTCGACGACCTGCTGCGCCTGTGCGCGGCGGCCGGTGCCACCCCGGAGGTCCACCACGGGGTACCGGAGCAGCGGGGCAGCTGGGAGGCCGCACCGCTCGTCCTCGTCGGGGACGACGCCGCGCGGCGTGTGCGCGGTGCCGCGCGGCGGCGCGGAGTGGTGCTGGTCGGCCGCGATCAGGACGACTCCGGGGTCTGGCGCCGGGCCGTCGAGATCGGCGCCGACCATGTGCTGATGCTGCCCGACGGCGAACAGTGGCTGGTCGACCGCATCGCCGATGTGGCCGAGGGCGTGGGCCGGCCGGCCCTGACCGTCGGCGTCCTCGGCGGCCGGGGCGGGGCCGGCGCCTCCACGCTCGCGTGCGCGCTCGCCGTCACGTCGGCGCGTGAGGGGCTGCGCACCCTCCTGGTGGACGCGGATCCGCTGGGCGGCGGACTCGACGTGGTCCTCGGTGGCGAAACGGCGGAAGGGCTGCGCTGGCCCGCTTTCGCCGCCTCTCGGGGGCGGGTCGGCGGCGGCGCCCTGGAGGAGTCGCTGCCCGAACTGCACTCCCTGCGGGTGCTCAGCTGGGACCGCGGCGACTGCGTCACCGTGCCGCCACAGGCCGTACGGGCGGTGCTCGCCGCGGCCCGGCGTGGAGGCGGCACGGTCGTGGTCGACCTGCCGCGGCGCGTCGACGGCGGGGTGGCCGAGATCCTCGCGCAACTCGACCTCGGGCTCCTGGTGGTCCCCGCCGAACTGCGCGCCGTCGCGGCGGCCGGACGCGTCGCCTCCGCCGTCGGCATGGTCCTGCGCGACCTGCGGGTGGCGGTGCGCGGTCCGTACGCGCCCGGCCTCGACGACCGCGAGGTGGCCCGGCTGCTCGGACTGCCTCTCGTCGGCGACGTACCCGTCGAGCCCGGCCTGCAGCGCCCGCCCGGCTCGGGACGGCCGCCCGGGGCGTCGAGCCGGAGCCCGTTGGCCCGGTTCTGCAAGGAGTTCTGGGAGCGGGCGCTGGTGGAGGCGAGGGCCGCATGAACACCGGAGGACGTCAGAGGCCGGAGGGGCCTCACAGGATGCCGGTGGACGGCCGGGAGGGCACGGTGCCCGTGGAGACGTGTGGGACGCCACCGACGGGGTTCGGGGGCATGGCCCCGGTCGGTGCCGGGGGCGGCGGTGCGGCCGCTGCGGGCTTCCGTAGCGCCGGGGCGGCGGGGAACGGGGTTGGGGCGCCGGTGGCGGGAGGGGGGTCCGGTACGCCGGTGAGTGCCGCCGGGAGTGGGCCGGGGATGCCCCCCGGACTGCTCGACGGGGTACGGCGGTGGCTCGCGGAGAGCGGATCCGAACCGACGCCCGCACGGGTGGCTCAGGCCCTGCGGGAGCAGGGGCGGGTGCTCGGTGCCGCCGAAGTGCTGGGTGCCGCGGAACACCTGCGGTCCGAACTGATCGGCAGTGGGCCGCTGGATCCGCTCCTCGCCGACCGGTCGGTCACCGACGTGCTCGTGTCGGCACCCGACCGGGTCTGGGTGGACCGGGGCGGCGGACTGGAGCTGACGGGCGTCTCCTTCCCGGACGCGGTGGCCGTGCGCAGGCTCGCCCAGCGGCTCGCCGCCGTGGCCGGCCGGCGTCTGGACGACGCCCGGCCCTGGGTCGACGCGCGACTGCCCGACGGGACGCGGCTCCACGCCGTCCTGCCCCCGGTGGCCGTCGGCTGCACCTGCCTGTCGCTGCGCGTCGTACGGCCCCACGCCTTCACCCTGGACGAACTGACGGCGGCCGGGACAGTGCCGCCGGGCGGCGACCGGATTCTGCGCGCACTGCTCGACGCGCGGCTGTCCTTCCTGGTCAGCGGCGGCACCGGGACCGGCAAGACGACCTTGCTCAGCGCATTGCTGGGGCTGGTCGGTCCGGACGAGCGGATCGTCCTCGCCGAGGACTCGGCCGAACTGCGGCCCGACCATCCGCACGTCGTACGCCTGGAGACCCGGCCCGCGAACCAGGAGGGCGCCGGGCTCGTCACGCTCGAGGACCTGGTGCGCCAGGCGCTGCGGATGCGGCCGGACCTGCTGGTCGTGGGTGAGGTGCGCGGCCCCGAGGTGGTCCATCTGCTGGCAGCCCTCAACACCGGACACGAAGGCGCCGGGACCGTCCATGCCAATGCCGCCGCGGACGTACCCGCCCGGCTGGAGGCGCTCGGCACGGCGGCCGGGCTCGACCGCCTCGGGCTGCACAGCCAGCTGGCGGCCGCCCTGTCCGTGGTGCTGCACCTCGTCCGCGACCGGGCCGGCCGACGGCGGATCGCCGAGGTGCACGTGCTGGAACGGGACCCGTCGGGACTCGTGCGGACGGTACCCGCCCTGTGCTGGGGCCCCGATGCGTTCGTTCCCGAGCGGGGATGGGAGCGGCTGCGGGGCCTGCTCCGGAGCGGCGGCGCCGGCGGCGGACTGTGAGCGGGCGGCTCGTGGGAGGTCGGCCTCCGGGCGAGCGGTCCTTGAACGAGCGGTCCTTGAACGAGCGGTCCTTGAACGAGTGGCCGTTGAACCGGTGGAGGCAGCAGACGGCGAGAGGGGAGCGGGGGTGAACGGGACTGCCGGGATGTCGATGGGGACGGCCATGGCGTGCCTCGGGGCCGCTGCGTGGCTGCTGGGCGGCCGGCGGGCCGGAGCCAGGCGGGCGCGGCTGCTGCTGGCCGACGGGGGACCGCTCGGGAGCGGGCCGCCGGGATGGCCCCGGGCAATCCGCGCGTGGGGACACATCCGGGGAAGGCTGCGGGCCGAATGGTGGGCCCTGGCCGCCGGGGCGGCGCTCGCGCTGCTGGGCGCATCGGTGCTGCCGCTCGTCGCCGGCGCGGGCGGGGTGCCGTTGCTGCGGCGGGTGCGGCTGGCCGCCGGGGAGCGCCGGGCCCGTGAGCGCCGGGGCGACGCGGTGGTCGCGCTGTGCGGGGCGCTCGCCGGGGAGGTGCGGGCAGGACGGCAGCCGGCTGAGGCGCTGTCACCGGCCGCGCGGGACTCCGGCGGGCTCGGTGACGCCCAGGCGGCGGTGCTGGCGGCGGCACGGTTCGGCGGGGACGTCCCGGAGGGGCTCGCGGTGGCGGCGCGGCAGCCGGGCGCCGAGGGACTCCGGGGACTCGCCGCGTGCTGGCGGGTCGCCGTGGACCAGGGGGCGGGGCTCGCGGCCGGACTGGACAGGCTGGAAGCGGCGCTGCGTGCCGAACGGGACCAGCGCGGCGACCTGCGCGCCCAGTTGGCCGGTGCCCGCGCCACCGCGGTGATGCTCGCCGGGCTCCCCGCCCTGGGGCTCGGGCTCGGCGCCGCACTCGGGGCCGACCCCCTGCACATCCTCCTGCACACCCCGTCGGGGCTCGGCTGTCTCGTGGCCGGCGGGGTCCTGGAGGGCCTGGGGCTGTGGTGGGTGCTGCGGATCATGCGGGGTGCCGAGGAGGCGTCGGCATGAGCGGCGAGGCTGTCCACAGGCTGGGGATTGTCGTGGGGGCGGCGCTGGCGTTCGGCTGGCCGGCCTGGTGGCTGTGCCACGCGCGGTGCGAGCGCCGGCTGCGACGACGGCTGGCCGGGACGCTGGCCGTGGAACAGGCGGCCGTCCGGCCACGCCTCACCGTGCCCGGAGGCACGCGCGGTTGGCTGCCCCCGGCGGGCGTGGCCTGCGCGGGCTGGTTGCTGGTGGGCGGTCCCACCGGAGTACTGGTCGGGCTGGCCTGCGCCGCCGGACTGTGGCGATGGCGCCTGCGGCAGACGGCGGCCGGCGCGCACGAACGGGAACGTGCGCAGGCCCGTGCGGCACGGCAACTCCCCCTCGCCGCCGATCTGCTGGCCGCCTGCATCGCGGCCGGCGCCGGGCCCGTACCCGCCGCGCAGGCCGTCGGCGAGGCCCTGGGCGGGCCGGTCGGGGACGCGCTGGCCAGAGGCGCGGCGGAGGTACGGCTCGGTGGGGAACCGGGCGCGGCCTGGCGTCGGCTGGCCGCCGTGCCGGGAGCCGCGGCCCTGGCCCGGCTGCTGGAACGGACCGACGTGTCCGGGCTCCCCATGGCCGCGCCCGTCGCGCGGCTCGCCGCGGAGTCCCGCGCGCAGTGGGCCCGCGAGGCGACGGCACGGGCACGGCGGGCCGCCGTCATGGTCACCGCGCCGGTCGGGCTGTGCTTCCTGCCCGCCTTCATCGCGGTCGGTGTGCTGCCCGTGGTGATCGGACTCGCCGGCGGGGTGCTGGGAGGGGGTGGTCGATGACGGGAGAGAACCGGAACGGCGGCAGGACGAACCGCCGGACAGCCAAGTGGTGTTTCAGCAGGACTTTTCCATACGGGAGTTGAGATGTATCAGGTGATGCAGGTGGTACGGGCGCGGTGGTGTGTCCTGGTGTGCAGGATGCGCGCGGCACGGAAGGACACCGGAATGGTCACTTCCGAGTACGCCATGGGCATCGTGGCGGCGGTGGCGTTCGCCGTCGTGCTCTACAAGGTGGTCACGAGCGGCCCGGTCGACGAGGCACTGACGAGGATCGTGGAGCAGGCGCTCGATGGCGACATGTGAACAGCGCTCGGACCGTGGCTTCGTGACGGCGGAGTCGGCGATGGTGCTGCCCGTGCTGGTGATGTTCGCGATGGCGCTGGTGTGGGGGCTGTTGGTGGTGGCGGCACAGATCCAGTGTGTGGATGCGGCCCGCACCGGCGCCCGCGCGGCGGCCCGGCAGGACTCCCCCGGTGCGGTCGTCGAGGTGGCCCGCCGGGCGGCGCCGGCCGGCGCGGAGGTCACCGTGCGCCGGGAGGCGACACACGTCCGAGTGATCGTCGTGGCCAGGCCCCCGCTGCTGCACGGGCTGCCCTTCGACGTGCGGGAGGAGGCGGTGGCGGCCGTGGAGGAGACGGTGGGGGCGGACACGTGAAGCACGAGATCCGCGACCGGCGGCGACGGCAGAGCGGCCGGGTTCGTGGCCGAGAGCGCGAGCGGGGGCGCGAGTGGGGGCGTGGAGCCGGTCCGTCGGACCGGGGGACCGAGCGCCGCACCGGTGGGGAGTGCGACGGAGGGCGCGCGGCACAGGCCGGGCGGGAGGAGGCCGGGCCCGGGCGAGGCTTCGGCCTGGACGGTGGCCGCCACCGGGAGCCCGACCGGTACCGGGACGGTGGCCGGCATCAGGAGAGCCGCCGGCACCCGGCCCGGCCCCCAGGCCGGTACCGGTACTCCGGACAGGGCTCCGACCGGGGCTCCGCGACCGTCTGGAGCGTCGGGGCGATCGCCGTGCTGTGTGTCGTCTTCGGTGCCGTCCTCGCCCTGGGGCAGGCCGTCGTGGTCCGGCACCGGGCGGCCGGCGGTGCGGACCTCGCCGCGCTGGCGGCGGCGGACCGGTGGACGGACGGTACGGCGGAGGCCTGCGCGCGGGCCGACCGGGTGGCCGCGGCGCAGGGCACGCGTCTGGTGCGGTGCACCCTCGAGGGCGAGGTCTCGGACGTGTCGGTGGCCGCGGGACGAGCACTGTTCGAGGCGGAGGTCAGGGCGCGGGCGGGGCCGGCCGGCCCGGTGGCCCCCGCTGCCGCTCCCCCCTGGCCGGCCGCTGCCGTTCACCCCGGGCCGGCCTCCGCCGCCATGCCGCCGGTCCGGTCCGTTCCGTCCGCCTCCGCCCCGCCCTCCTTCCCCGGTGCCCCCTCCAGCAGCACCGTGAGGAGTCGTACCGCACCCCGCTTGTGCAGGGGCTCGTTGCCGTTGCCGCACTTGGGGGACTGGATGCAGGACGGGCACCCGGCCTCGCACTCGCAGGAGGCGATCGCCTGCCGGGTGGCGGTGAGCCAGTCGCCGGCGGTGTGGAAGGCGCGCTCGGCGAAGCCGGCCCCGCCCGGATGACCGTCGTAGACGAAGACGGTGGGCAGCAGGGTGTCGGGGTGCAGGGGGACGGAGACCCCGCCGATGTCCCAGCGGTCGCAGGTCGCGAAGAGGGGCAGCATGCCGATCGACGCGTGCTCGGCGGCGTGCAGGGCGCCGCCGAGGATCTCCGGGTTGATCCGGGCCCGGTCCAGCTGGTCCTCGGTGACCGTCCACCACACCGCGCGGGTGCGCAGCGTACGGGGCGGCAGGTCGAGTTTCGTCTCGCCCAGCACCTCGCCGGTGATGACACGCCGACGCAGGAAGGAGACCACTTGGTTGGTGACCTCGACGGAGCCGAAGCACAGACGGCCGTCACCCCACGGGACCTCGGTGTCCGTCTCCAGCACGGAGATCGACGTCGTGTCGCGGGCGACCGTCGTGTAGGCCGGGGCGGCCTGTTCGACCAGGGCGACGGAATCCTCCAGGTCGAGGGAGCGCACGAGATACGTGCGGCCCTGGTGCAGGTGGACCGCGCCCTCGTGGACGGCCGTGTGCGCGGCGCCGGCGTCCACCGTGCCGAGCAGCCGTCCCGTCCCGTTCTCGACGACCTGGACGGGACGGCCGCCCTCCCCGCGGATGTCGGTCAGGTCGGCGGCCCGTTCCCTGCGGGTCCAGTGCCAGGCCTTGGTCCGGCGGCGGAGCAATTTCGCGGCCTCCAACTGCGGCAGCAGGTCCTCGGCGGCCGGTCCGAACAGTTCCAGGTCCTCGTCCGTCAGCGGCAGCTCCTCGGCCGCCGCGCACAGGTGCGGGGCGAGCACGTAGGGGTTGTCGGGGTCGAGGACGGTGGATTCCACGGGCCGGTCGAACAGGGCCTCGGGGTGATGGACGAGGAAGGTGTCCAGGGGGTCGTCGCGGGCGACCATGACGGCGAGGGCGCCCTGCCCGGACCGTCCCGCGCGGCCCGCCTGCTGCCACAGGGACGCCCGGGTGCCCGGATAGCCGGCGATCACCACGGCGTCCAGGCCGGAGATGTCCACGCCGAGTTCCAGGGCGTTCGTCGCGGCGAGTCCGAGGAGTTCACCGGAGTGCAGGGCACGTTCGAGGGCGCGGCGCTCCTCGGGGAGATAGCCGCCCCGGTAGGCCGCCACCCGCCGGACCAGCGAGCGGTCGACCTCGGCGAGGCGTTCCTGGGCGATCACCGAGATCAGCTCGGCGCCGCGCCGGGAGCGTACGAAGGTGACCGAGCGGACGCCCTGGACGGTGAGGTCGGTCATCAGGTCGGCGGCCTCGGCGGTGGCGGTACGGCGGACGGGGGCGCCCTTCTCGCCGCGCAGTTCGGTCAGCGGAGGTTCCCAGAGGGCGAACACCAGTTCACCGCGAGGTGAGGCGTCGTCGGCGACCTCGACCACCGGCAGACCGGTGAGGCGGCGGGCGGCGACCGCGGGCTCGGCGGCGGTCGCGGAGGCGAGCAGGAACACGGGCGAGGCGCCGTAGCGGGCGCAGAGGCGGCGCAGCCGGCGCAGCACCTGGGCGACGTGCGAGCCGAAGACGCCCCGGTAGGTGTGGCACTCGTCGACGACGACGTACTTCAGCGACTTCAGGAAGGAGGACCAGCGGGCGTGGGACGGGAGGATGCCCCGGTGCAGCATGTCCGGGTTGGTCAGGACGTAGTTGGCGTACTGGCGGATCCACTCGCGTTCCTCGAACGGAGTGTCGCCGTCGTGGACCGCCGCGCGCACCGAATGGCCCAAAGGTTGTGAAAGTTCCTTCACAGCACGGCACTGGTCGGCCGCCAGGGCCTTCGTGGGGGCCAGGTAGAGGGCGGTCGCGCCGCGGCCGTTCGGGGCCTCGGAGCCGTCCAGAAGAGCCGACAGGACGGGCGTGAGATACGCCAGGGACTTGCCGGAGGCGGTACCGGTGGCGACCACGACGGACTCGCCGTCGAGGGCGTGTTCGGCGGCCCGTGCCTGGTGGGCCCACGGATGGTCGATGCCCGCGGCCTGCACGGCGGCGAGCACCTCTGCCCGGATCCGGTCCGGCCAGACGGCATGGCGACCCGCGCGCGGGGGCAAGTGTTCCGTATGAGTAATGCGCGAAGCCCTGCTCGGCCCGGCCGCGAGCCGGTCGAGGAGCGCCCCCGGCGAGGGCTGGGGTGCGCTGTCCGCCGGGGGCCGATCGGGTCGGAGATTCTTGGCCATCGGCACCGAGTGTGTCACCGGCATGACGGACAATGGGGCCAAGGCGTCGTGCACGCCTGCCGGTAAGTGATTGAATGCCATCGCGGCTGGCGAACCGTCCCGGGGGCTGAGCCGAGATGCCCCAAGGGCGACCGCTCGAAAGCTAGGTGCTGGAGGATCCGTGGACCTGTCCCTGTCGACCGAGACCATGGGCGATCGCACGATCGTCAGGGTCGGTGGCGAAATCGACGTATATACCGCGCCCAAGCTGCGCGAGCAGCTGGTCGAGCTGGTGAATGACGGCAGTTTCCACCTTGTCGTCGACATGGAGGGTGTGGACTTCCTCGATTCAACCGGACTCGGCGTGCTGGTCGGCGGCCTGAAGCGTGTGCGTGCCCATGAGGGCTCGTTGCGCCTGGTCTGCAACCAGGAGCGCATTCTCAAGATCTTCCGTATCACCGGCCTCACCAAGGTGTTCCCGATTCACACCTCGGTCGAGGAAGCGGTGGCGGCCACCGACTGATCACCGGTCCCGGGCGTCCGCGTCCGGGAGCAGCAGTGAAGTACGAGGAGGACCGGGCTCTTCGGCGGCCCGGTTCCTCCCCACAGCACGCCCGAAGTTTGCGAGGGGGATGCATGGCCACCGTGGAGCTCCGCTTCAGCGCGCTGCCCGAGCATGTCAGGACCGCCCGACTGGTGGCGGCAGCGGTGGCGCGCAGGGCCGGAGTGGACGAGGCCGTCCTCGACGAGGTCCGGCTGGCCGTCGGTGAGGCGTGCACGCGTGCCGTCGGCCTGCACCAGAACGGCGGTATCTCGGCCCCTGTGAAGGTGCTGCTGATCGAGGAGGAGAAGCAGTTCTCCATCGAGGTCGGTGACGAGGCGCCCCACGCGGTTCCCGGCGGGCGCGCGCCCGGCGACGGGCCCGGGGGCACCGAGGCCGAGATCGAGGAGGACGAGATGGGCCTCGCGGTCATCAGCGGACTCGTCGACGATGTCGAGGTCAGTGCCGGGGAGCAGGGCGGATCGATCCGCATGAGGTGGTCCACCACGCCGCCGGCCACCTTCCCCGTCTGACCCGTCTGACCCGTCCGATCGGACGGGTCCGACTCACTCGTGCCGAAGGGCCCCACCCGTGGGGCCCTTCGGCATGTGCGGGTGTGATCACCCGCACCTGCGGTGGCCCCTGTGCCGGCCGCCTCCGCCCGCCGTCCCCACCGGGCGGCTCCTGTGCGAGCGGTCCTGGGCGGGCTGTCCGCAAGCCGTTCGTCGCGTGAATTCATTCACGATCACTCAGGTGACCAAAGAGGTTTTCGTGCGATCACGGAGAGGATCATTCGTCTGATCAGGTGAATGGTCCGCCGAATGCCTCAGTGGCATTACGGATTGTGGTTCCCGGTCCGTCCGGCGATCATTGCGTGAAGAACATGTGCGGCCATTTGTATTTAACGCACTCTGTTTTGATCAGGTTCCGGGTATCTACAATCCCGTCCACATCTTGAGCTCAGCCCAAGCGTCAAGGAGGACGAATGGCGGAGCTTTCGCTCTCACCTCAGCCGGGCCAACCCCTCTCCCTCGCAGCTGCCGTGCTGACCGACGACAACCGTGTGCTCGTGGTGGTCATCGGGCTCGTGGCCCTGGCAGCGCTGGCCGTCGCGGGTGTCCTGGTACGCCAGGTGCTCGCGGCCGGCGAGGGCACCGACAAAATGAAGGAGATCGCCGCGGCGGTCCAGGAGGGCGCGAACGCCTATCTGGCCCGCCAGCTTCGCACGCTCGGCGTATTCGCCGTAGTCGTGTTCTTCCTGCTCCTGCTGCTGCCCGCGGACGACTGGAACCAGCGTGCCGGACGATCGGCTTTCTTCTTGATCGGAGCGGCGTTCTCGGCGGCCACCGGATACATCGGCATGTGGCTCGCCGTCCGCGCCAACGTGCGAGTCGCCGCGGCGGCCCGCGAGGCGACACCGGCTCCGGGCGAGCCGGAAAAGGATCTCACCGCCGTCTCGCACAAAGCGATGAGGATCGCTTTTCGCACGGGTGGTGTGGTCGGCATGTTCACCGTCGGACTCGGCCTGCTGGGCGCCGCCTGCGTGGTGCTCGTGTACGCGGCCGACGCGCCGAAGGTGCTCGAGGGCTTCGGGCTCGGGGCCGCGCTCATCGCGATGTTCATGCGGGTCGGCGGCGGCATCTTCACCAAGGCCGCAGACGTCGGCGCCGACCTGGTCGGCAAGGTCGAGAAGGGCATTCCGGAGGACGACCCGCGCAATGCCGCGACCATCGCCGACAACGTGGGCGACAACGTCGGCGACTGCGCGGGCATGGCGGCCGACCTGTTCGAGTCGTACGCCGTGACGCTGGTGGCCGCGCTGATCCTGGGCTCGGTCGCCTTCGGCGACGCCGGACTGGCCTTCCCGCTGCTCGTGCCGGCGATCGGCGTCCTCACCGCGATGATCGGCATCTTCGCGGTGGCCCCCAGACGCACCGACCGCAGCGGCATGAGCGCGATCAACCGCGGCTTCTTCATCTCCGCGGGGATCTCGCTCGTCCTGGTCGCGATCGCCGTGTTCGTCTATCTGCCGTCGTCGTACGCCGGCCTCGACGGTGTCACCGACGCGGCGATCCAGGGCAAGGACGGCGACCCGAGGATCCTCGCGCTCGTCGCGGTCGCCATCGGCATCGTCCTCGCCGCCCTCATCCAGCAGCTCACCGGCTACTTCACCGAGACCACCCGGCGCCCCGTCAAGGACATCGGGAAGACCTCGCTCACCGGCCCGGCCACCGTCGTCCTCGCCGGTATCTCCCTCGGACTCGAATCGGCCGTCTACACCGCTTTGCTGATCGGCCTCGGCGTGTACGGGGCGTTCCTGCTCGGCGGTACGTCGATCATGCTGGCACTGTTCGCGGTGGCGCTCGCGGGTACCGGCCTGCTCACCACGGTCGGTGTGATCGTCGCGATGGACACCTTCGGACCGGTCTCCGACAACGCGCAGGGCATCGCCGAGATGTCCGGCGACGTGGAGGGCGCCGGAGCCCAGGTGCTCACCGACCTGGACGCCGTCGGCAACACCACCAAGGCCATCACCAAGGGCATTGCCATCGCCACGGCGGTTCTCGCGGCGGCGGCGCTGTTCGGCTCGTACCGCGACGCCATCACCACCGGCGCACGGGACGTGGGCGAACGGCTCAGCGGGGAGGGCGCCCCGATGAGCCTGATGATGGACATCTCGCAGCCCAACAACCTCGTCGGGCTCATCGCGGGCGCGGCGGTCGTCTTCCTCTTCTCGGGGCTGGCGATCAACGCGGTGTCGCGCTCGGCGGGTTCGGTGGTCTTCGAGGTGCGGCGGCAGTTCCGTGAGAGGCCCGGGATCATGGACTACAGCGAGAAACCGGAGTACGGCAAGGTCGTCGACATCTGCACCAAGGACGCCCTGCGCGAACTCGCCACACCCGGTCTGCTCGCCGTGATGGCACCCATCTTCATCGGGTTCACGCTCGGCGTCGGGGCGCTCGGCGCCTTCCTCGCGGGCGCGATCGGCTCGGGCACCCTCATGGCGGTGTTCCTCGCCAACTCCGGTGGCGCGTGGGACAACGCGAAGAAACTCGTCGAGGACGGCCACTACGGCGGCAAGGGCAGCGAGGCCCACGAGGCGACCATCATCGGCGACACCGTCGGCGACCCCTTCAAGGACACCGCGGGACCGGCCATCAACCCGCTGCTGAAGGTGATGAACCTGGTCGCGCTGCTCATCGCACCCGCGGTCATCCAGTTCTCCTACGGCGCGGACAAGAACGTCGGCGTACGGGTGCTGATCGCGGTCCTCGCCCTGGCCGTGATCGTCGGCTCGGTGTACGTGTCCAAACGGCGCGGGATCGCCATGGGTGACGAAGGCGATGTCGAACCGGACTCCAAGCCGGCCGACCCGGCGGTGGTTTCGTAGGTCCGCCACCGAGCCCCGGCTCAAGGTGCGGGCGGACGGCGCGCTGTGACGACGCGTCGCCCGCCCGCGCTGTGTGCTGCGCGCCCCTCGTCGTGAGCCTTCTCTCGATGGTGCAAATGGCTTCAATGGTGGTCTTAGCAGACATTCGACGGGGAGATGTCGCGCATCTGGCGTGTATGTTCCGGGGCCGGAAGCCATGGAAGGGGCCGATCCGGTGAAGAAGAAGCTCGCGGCCGCGCTGTCCAGCGGTGCGGTACTGGTACTGGCGCTGACGGGATGCGGCGGCGACGACGACAACGAGAAGTTGGACTCCTGGGCGGACCAGGTCTGCGGCGCGGTACAGCCGCAGGCGAAGAAGATCCAGGCAGCCAACGCCGCGATCCAGAAGGAGACCTCGGACAACAGCACCCCGGAAGAGGTCCAGAAGACCGACTCGAAGGCCTTCCAGGACATGTCCGACGCCTACAAGGCGATCGGCGCGGCCGTGACCAAGGCGGGGGCGCCGGACGTCGAGAACGGCGAGAAGAAGCAGACGGACGCGGTCAAGGAACTCAACAGCATCTCCACGTCGTACGCCTCCCTGAAGAAGCAGGTCGACGGGCTCGACACGGACGACCAGGCCAAGTTCGCCGACGGTCTGAAGGACATCGCCACCGAGCTGGACAAGCTCAGCAAGAGCGGCAACGACGCCCTCAAGACGCTGGAGGAGGGCGAGGTCGGCGAGGCGATGGCCCGGCAGCCCAGCTGCAAGACGGCCACCGGTTCGGCGCAGTCCACGACGGGCTGACGGCGCGCCGGCGCACAGCCGCCCTCACCCCGTGACCACGGGGGCCGCCGCGACCGCCGCCGCGGCCTCCACGGCCGTGGCCCGCGACGGCTGCCACCGCCGGGCGGTCGTGGCGTCACGGCACGCGCGGGGTGAGGGCGGCGGCCACAATGGAGGGCGTGAGTAACGCCGGCCTGCCGCCCCTGCCCTCGTCCGACCGTCCCGACACCGCCGCCCGCCTCCGGGACGCGCTGCTCGGGGCCTCCTTCACCGCCGACGGACTGCTCGAACTGCTCGGCGCCCCCGCGTACGCGGCGCTGGCCCGCAGTGAGACCGTGCCCGCCTTCCGGGCCACGCGCGGAGACACCCCGCTGGAGACGCTCGTACGCCTGTTCCTGTTGCAGCAACCCGTGCCGCACGCGCGCGTGGCGGACGTGCTGCCCGTCGACGCCTGCCTGGAGGACGGGTGGCTGGCCCGCGCCGGCGCGGGCGACGTCACCGCGACCGTGGACGTACGGCCGTACAGCGGGCCCGTGGACGAGGACTGGTTCATCGTGTCCGACCTCGGGTGTGCGGTCGGCGGCGCGGGCGGCATCGGCAGTGCGCACGAGGGCGTCGTCCTCGGCGTCGGCGGGGCGTCCACGACCCTGGCCGGCATCACCGTCCGCACGCCCGTGGCCTCCGCGCTCGACCTCGGTACCGGCTCCGGCATCCAGGCGCTGCACGCCACCCGGCACGCCACCCGCGTGACGGCCACCGACGTCAACCCGCGCGCGCTGCACATCACCGGGCTCACCCTGGCCCTCTCCGGGGCCCCGGCCGCCGATCTGCGCGAGGGGTCGCTGTTCGCACCGGTCCGCGCGGACGAGACGTACGACCTGATCGTGTCCAACCCGCCCTTCGTGATCTCGCCGGCCGCGCGGCTCACCTACCGCGACGGCGGTATGGGCGGAGACGATCTGTGCCGCACGCTCGTCCAGGAGGCGGGGGAGCGGCTCGGGGACGGAGGGTTCGCGCAGTTCCTCGCCAACTGGCAGCACGTCGAAGGGGAGGACTGGCAGGACAGGCTCAGGTCATGGGTGCCTCGTGGGTGCGACGCCTGGATCGTGCAGCGCGAGGTGCAGGACGTCAGTCAGTACACCGAGCTGTGGCTGCGGGACGCCGGCGACCACCGCGGTGACGCGGCCGAGTACCGGGCGCGCTACGACGCCTGGCTGGACGAGTTCGAGGCGCGCGGAGTGAGGGCGGTCGGCTTCGGCTGGATCACGCTGCGCAAGTCGGGTGCCGACCTGCCGTCGGTCACGGCGGAGGAATGGCCGCATCCGGTCGAGCAGCCGCTCGGGGACACGGTGCGGGCCCACTTCGAGCGGCTCGACCACCTCCGTACGCACGACGACGCGGCGCTGCTCGAGACGCGCTTCAAGCTGGCCGCCGAGGTGGTGCAGGAGCAGGTCGGGCTGCCCGGCGCGGAGGATCCGGAGCATGTGGTGCTGCGCCAGAACCACGGCATGCGCCGGGCCACCCGGGTGGACACCATCGGTGCCGGCTTCGCCGGTGTGAGCGACGGCACGATGAGCGCGGGCCGCATCCTCGACGCCATCGCCCAGCTCCTCGGCGAGGACCCGGTCGTGCTGCGCGACCGCACCCCGGCCCAGATCCGGCTGCTGGTCGAGCAGGGCTTCCTGGAGCCGGTGAGGTGAGGGTGCGGGACTTCCGGTCCTGATGACGGTGAGGACGGGGCGAGGGCTCGGGAGGGGGATCGAAGGCCCGGGAGGGGGATCGAAGGCCCGGGAGGGCAGACGGGACTCCGGAGGGAAGAAGGGCTCGGGAGGGTGGTGGGTTCGCCAAATTCCGAGTTGTTTCGGACACCCTCGCCGAGGCCGGCCGCCGTCGCACCCGCCCCCGTCGTGCCCGCCCCCGCCGCCCCTGCGTTCACTTCCGGTTCGCCTTCACGCCGCTCGCGCGTGCCAGTCTCACCCCCGGGCCGGCGTCAGCGGCCGGGAAGAAGGGCTCGGGGACCATGGAAAGCGGACCGGCGATCTTCGCGGGGATGGTGTTCTGCCTGTTCGGGGGCGGACTGCTGGCCTGGATCGCGACCAGCGTCCGCCGGCATCGCCCCGTGGCCCAGGGCATGAGTCCGGTCGCCTCGGTCACCGTCGCGAGCCTGGTCTCGCTGACCTCTTTCCTCGTCGGGGTGTGGTGCCTCACCCGCCTCTGAGGGCCGGCCGAGGAGCGCGGGCGAACAGGGGGTTCCGGTAATCGAGAGGTCGCGCTCCGCATGAGGGCGGGCAGGGTCCGGGCAGTCCGGGCGGCAGGAACGGTGCAAGTCGGGTTACCGTTCGAGTGGCCGTTGCGGGCTTTTCCCGTTTGACACGGGGGCGGGATGTACCGTCACACTCCGCAGCGTCACGAGCCGTGAATGCAGACCCGATCCCGGGACGAGAGCCCGGAGAGGCCCCAGCGTCGACCGGAGAGAAGAGCGAAGTTGTCCCCGACCAGCGAGACCGCGAAGGGCGGCCGCCGACTCGTCATCGTCGAGTCGCCTGCCAAGGCGAAGACGATCAAGGGCTATCTCGGCCCTGGCTACATCGTCGAGGCGAGCGTCGGGCATATTCGCGACCTTCCCAACGGTGCCGCGGAGGTGCCCGAGAAGTACACCGGTGAGGTCCGCCGTCTCGGTGTGGACGTCGACCATGACTTCCAGCCGATCTATGTGGTCAACGCCGACAAGCGGGCCCAGGTCAAGAAGCTCAAGGACCTGCTGAAGGAATCCGACGAACTCTTCCTCGCCACCGATGAGGACCGCGAGGGCGAGGCCATCGCCTGGCACCTGCAGGAAGTGCTCAAGCCGAAGATCCCCGTCAAGCGGATGGTCTTCCACGAGATCACCAAGGAAGCGATCCGCGCGGCCGTGGCCAACCCGCGCCAGCTCAACCAGAAGCTGGTCGACGCCCAGGAGACCCGCCGCATCCTCGACCGCCTCTACGGCTACGAGGTCTCGCCGGTCCTGTGGAAGAAGGTCATGCCCCGGCTGTCCGCCGGCCGTGTCCAGTCCGTCGCCACCCGGCTCGTCGTCGAGCGGGAACGCGAGCGCATCGCGTTCCGTTCCGCCGCGTACTGGGACCTGACCGGCACCTTCGCGACCGGCCGCGCCGGGGACTCGTCGGACCCGTCGACGCTCGTCGCCCGTCTGCAGTCCGTCGACGGCAGGCGCGTCGCGCAGGGCCGCGACTTCGACTCCCTGGGGCGGCTGAAGAGCGCGAACACCCTCCAGCTCGACGAGGCGAACGCCCGCGCCCTGGCCGCCGCCCTGGAGAACACCCGGTTCTCCGTGCGGTCCGTCGAGTCCAAGCCGTACCGCCGCTCGCCGTACGCCCCGTTCCGTACGACGACGCTGCAGCAGGAGGCGAGCCGCAAGCTCGGCTTCGGCGCCAAGGCCACCATGCAGGTCGCACAGAAGCTGTACGAGAACGGCTACATCACCTACATGCGTACGGACTCGACGACGCTGAGCGAGACGGCGGTCACCGCCGCCCGCGCCCAGGTCACGCAGCTGTACGGCGCCGACTACCTGCCGCCGCAGCCGCGCACCTACGCCGGGAAGGTGAAGAACGCGCAGGAGGCGCACGAGGCGATCCGCCCCTCCGGCGACCGCTTCCGCACCCCTGCCGAGACCGGCCTGACCGGCGACCAGTTCCGGCTCTACGAGCTGATCTGGAAGCGGACCGTCGCCTCCCAGATGAAGGACGCCACCGGAAACTCCGTCACCGTGAAGATCGGTGGCACGGCGGCCGACGGACGCGACGTCGAGTTCACCGCGTCCGGCAAGACCATCACCTTCCACGGCTTCCTGAAGGCCTACGTCGAGGGCGCGGACGACCCGAACGCCGAACTCGACGACCGCGAGCGCCGGCTGCCGCAGGTCGCCGAGGGCGACGCCCTCACCGTCGAGGAGATCACGGCCGACGGCCACGCCACCAAGCCCCCGGCCCGCTACACCGAGGCGTCGCTGGTCAAGGAGCTGGAGGAGCGGGAGATCGGTCGTCCGTCGACGTACGCGTCGATCATCGGCACGATCCTCGACCGCGGCTACGTGTTCAAGAAGGGCACGGCCCTGGTGCCGTCCTTCCTCTCCTTCGCCGTCGTCAACCTGCTGGAGAAGCACTTCGGCCGCCTCGTCGACTACGACTTCACCGCTCGCATGGAGGACGACCTCGACCGCATCGCGCGCGGCGAGGCGCGGTCAGTGCCGTGGCTCAAGCGGTTCTACTTCGGCGAGAGCGCTCCCGACAGCGACTTCCCCGCAGGCGGCAGCGGCGGCGGCGCGGCCGAGGCGGGCAACGGCGACGGGGACCACCTCGGCGGCCTCAAGGAGCTGGTGACCGACCTGGGCGCGATCGACGCGCGCGAGGTGTCGTCGTTCCCGGTGGGCGACGGCATCGTGCTGCGGGTCGGCCGCTACGGCCCGTACATCGAGCGCGGCGAGAAGGACTCCGAGAACCACCAGCGCGCCGACGTCCCCGAGGACCTGGCGCCCGACGAGCTGACGGTGGAGCACGCCGAGGAGCTGCTCGCCAAGCCGAGCGGTGACTTCGAGCTGGGCACCGACCCGTCGACGGGCCACCCGATCGTCGCCAAGGACGGCCGCTACGGCCCGTACGTCACGGAGGTCCTCCCCGAGGGCACCCCGAAGACCGGCAAGAACGCGGTCAAGCCGCGCACGGCCTCCCTCTTCAAGTCGATGTCCCTGGACACGGTGACGCTCGACGACGCGCTGAGGCTGATGTCGCTGCCGCGCGTGGTGGGCGCCGACGCGGAGGGCGTGGAGATCACCGCGCAGAACGGCCGGTACGGGCCGTATCTGAAGAAGGGCACCGACTCGCGGTCGCTGCAGTCCGAGGAGCAGCTCTTCACGATCACGCTGGAGGAGGCGCTGGCGATCTACGCCCAGCCCAAGCAGCGTGGGCGGGCCGCGGCCAAGCCGCCGCTGAAGGAGCTGGGCACCGATCCCGTCAGCGAGAAGCCGGTCGTCGTCAAGGACGGCCGCTTCGGCCCGTACGTCACCGACGGCGAGACCAACGCGACCCTGCGCTCCGGCGACAGCGTCGAGACGATCACCCAGGAGCGCGGGTTCGAGCTGCTCGCCGAGAAGCGCGCCAAGGGGCCCGCCAAGAAGACGGCGAAGAAGGCGGCGAAGAAGGCCCCGGCGAAGAAGACGGCGGCCGTCAAGAAGACCGCGGCGAAGAAGACCACGGCCGCGGCGAAGACGACGGCGGCGCGGAAGACGACGACGGCGACGGCTGCTGCGACGAAGACCGCCGAGAAGAAGGCGACGGCCGCCTCGGGCGGCGCCGACGCCGAGGACTGAGGGGCCTTCAGGATCTGTCCGTTCCCAGGTGTGGATCTTCGCCTGGGGTTCGGAATGCGAACGTCCCGGCAACACTTCGGTGTCGGGACGTGCGCATGCCAGGGCGGGGCCCGGGGTGTCGGCGCGGGCCGATAGGCTGAACGCATGACGCGAGCCGAGCCGCCAACGGACCCTCAGACGGCCCCCGACGACGCCCTGGTCGCGGACTCCCGCGAGCGCGCCGTCCGGGCCCTGCTGCGCAGCCCACAGCAGAAACGCCTCTGGAGCGCACAGCTCGTGGGCGGTGTCGGGGACATCCTCGCCCTCCTCGTGCTGGTGCTCCTCGCCCTCCAGGCAGCGGTCGCCGAAGGTTCGTTCGGCGGCGGCTACCGGGGCGTCGCGTTCGCAGTGGCGACCGTTTTCGGGGTGCGGATCCTCGCGACGCTGCTGTTCGGTGCCGTTCTCCTCGGCCCGCTCACGTCGCTCACCTCGCCGGGCGGCCCGCTGGACCGCCGCTGGACCATGGTCGGCGCGGACGGACTGCGGGCGGCCCTGCTCATCGTCGCGCCGCTGTGGATCGACTGGACGCCCGACGACGCGCTCGCCCTGCTCCTCGTCACCACCTTCGTGACGTCGGTCGCCGAGCGGTTCTGGACGGTGTGCCGCGAGAGCGCGGCGCCCGCGCTGCTGCCCGCCCCGCCCTTGGAGGGCGCGACGGTGCGGCCGCTGCCGGACCACATGGACGCGCTGCGCCGCCTGTCGCTGCGTACGGGCTTCGTGGCGGTGCCCGCCGCGGCCCTCGCCCTCGTCGTCGCGGGACTCTTCAACAACCTGCTGGGCACGGGCATCGACTGGTTCGAGCAGCACCAGGGGGCGCTCGCCTCGTACGTCGCGGCCGGACTGTTCGCCGCGTCGCTGTCCATGGTGACGTTCCTCGAACTGCCCGGCACGCGCACCCCGCGCGCGCGGTCGCCGCTGGAAGGGCTGCGCCGCCCGAAGACCGGCTCCGGTTCCGGTTCCGGTTCCGACAAGGGTCGCACCGGCGCCATGCCGCTGCTGGTGCTCGCGTCCGCGTCCGTGGCCGCCGCGGTGTCGGCCGCCGTCGGGGTGTTCGTGCTGCACGCCAAGGACCTGGGCGGCGGGCCCGTGCTGTACGGCCTGCTGGTGGCCGCGCTGACCGGCGGTGTCGTCGTCGGCATACGGACGGCGCCGGCCCTCCTGCCGTCGCTGTCGCGGCGCCGGCTGCTCGCGCTGGCGCTCGCCTTCACCGGCGTCGCACTGCTCGCCGCCGGACTCGTGCCGGACGTCACCAGCGTGCTGCTGATCGCCGCACTGGCCGGTGTCGGCGCGGGCACGGCGGCCAACACCGGGCACACCCTGCTCGACCAGGAGACCGAGGACCAGCGGCGGGCCCGTACGACGGAGCACCTGCACGCGGTCGTCCGCCTCTTCGTGGCACTCGGCGCGGTGATCGCCCCGCTGGTGGCCGCGGTCATCGGACCGCACCGGCTGGAGAGCGGCCGGTTCGTCTTCGCGCACGGCGGTGCCGCGTTCACGCTGATGCTGGTGGGCGCGCTGCTGCTGCCGGTGGCCGCACTCGTCCTGGCCAAGGTCGACGACCGTTCCGGGGTGCCGCTGCGCCAGGACCTGCGGGACGCGCTGCTCGGCGGTGACGACCCCCGGCCCGCACTGGCGGGCACCGGGTTCTTCATCGCCCTGGAGGGCGGCGACGGGGCGGGGAAGTCCACCCAGGCCGAGGCGCTCGCCGAGTGGATCCGGGACAAGGGCCACGAAGTCGTCCTCACGCGAGAGCCGGGGGCGACGCCGGTCGGCAAGCGGCTGAGGTCGATCCTGCTGGACGTCTCCAGCGCCGGACTGTCCCACCGCGCGGAGGCCCTGCTGTACGCGGCGGACCGCGCCGAGCACATCGACACGGTCGTACGGCCCGCCCTGGAGCGCGGCGCGGTCGTCGTCTCCGACCGGTACATCGACTCCTCCGTGGCCTACCAGGGCGCCGGGCGCGACCTGTCGCCGACCGAGATCGCCCGCATCAACCGCTGGGCGACCAACGGCCTCGTACCGCACCTCACCGTGCTGCTCGACGTGGCGCCGGAGACCGCGCGCGAGCGGTTCACCGAGGCGCCGGACCGGCTGGAGTCGGAGCCCGCCGAGTTCCACGCGCGCGTGCGGGCCGGTTTCCTCACGCTGGCCGCGGCCGACCCCGGCCGGTACCTGGTCGTCGACGCCGGTCAGGAACCGGACGCGGTCGGTACGGCCATCCGGCACCGGCTCGACCAGGTGCTGCCGCTGTCCGAGGCCGAGATCGAGGCCATCGAGGAAGCGCGGCGCAAGGCCGAGGAGGAGGCCCGCCGCAAGGCGGAGGAGGAAGCGGCGCGCAAGGCCGAGGAGGAGCGCCTGGAACGTGAGCGCCAGGAGCAGCTGGCGCGGCTGCGCGCCGAGGAGGAGGAGCGCAAGCGGCGCGAGCTGGAGGAGGCGCAGCGGCGCGAGGCCGAACGGCAGGCGGAGGAGGCCCGGCAGCGCGCCGAGGAGGCCGCCCGCCGTGCCGAGGAGGAGCGGCAGCGGCTCCTCGCGGAGGAGAAGGCGCGCGCGGAGGCGGAAGCCCTCCGCAAGGCGGAGGAGGAGCGCCGCCGAAAGCAGGCCGAGGAGGAGGCGCGGCTGCGCGCCGAGGCCGAGGCACTGCGCCTGGAGAAGCAGCGCAAGGCCGAGGAGGCACTGCGGCGGGCCGAGGAGGCCCGGCGCCTCGCGGAAGAGGCCGCGGCCGCGGCGGCGACGGGTCCTTCCCGCAGGATCACGCCGATCACGCCGGACACGCCGGACACGCCGAGCGGGTCGGACGCGTCTCGCGGGTCCGCGTCGGCGGACGAGACGGCGGTGCTGCCCAGGATGCCGGGCGACACGGCGGGAGCCGGAGCCGGAGAGGACGGGTCGGGCTCCGGTGAGTCCTCGGACCGGTTCCGCAAGGACCGGCGTGACTCCGCGTGGGGCGAGAGCGGGGGACAGCCCGGCTGGGCCAGGTCCTCCCAGCCGTCCGAGGCCGAGGTGACGACCGAGCTGCCGCAGGTGCCGGTTCCGCCGAAGGCGGCCGACGACGAGACCGAGGTGCTGCCGGCCGTGCCGCCGCCGGGCGCCACGGAGGAGACGGCGGTGCTCCCCGCGATCACCCAGGACGACGACGAGGTGACCAGCACGCGCGAGCTGCCCCAGGTCGACCTCGAGAACATGCCGGACCGGCGCGGGCAGCGCTCGGACTGGGCCGAGGAGACCCCGCTGGACGACCTGCCGACCCTGGCGGACGAACTGCTGGGCTCGCGCGACGACGAGCACGGCGAACCGGGCGGGCCCGACGAGGGCGGCCGGGGCAAGGGCAAGGGTTGGGGACGGCGCCGCTGACACGAGCGGCGGTCCACCGGGGCGCGCCGATGCCGGGCTGGGCGGGGGCGGAACGACGGCCCCCGCCCAGCGCCGTTCCCCCCGGGCCGGCCCGCCGTCGGTCCGGGACTGTCGGCGGTCACCCCCACAATGGATTCGGTCACTGGATCCGGCCAATGGATCCAGTGAGTAACGGCGGACATGACGGAAGGGCGGAGTGACCCATGACCGTGTGGGACGACCTCGTCGGGCAGCAGCGGGTGAGCGACCAGCTCGCCGCCGCCGCGCGGGACGCCGACGCCCTCGTCACGGCCGCGGCGGCCGACGCCACCCCGCCGGAGGCGTCGAGGATGACGCACGCGTGGCTGTTCACCGGCCCGCCCGGCGCGGGGCGCAACCAGGCGGCGCGTGCCTTCGCCGCCGCGCTGCAGTGCGTGAGCCCCGACCGCGCGCTCGGCGGCTCCCCGGGCTGCGGATTCTGCGACGGCTGCCACACCGCCCTGATCGGCACCCACGCCGACGTCAGCTCGATCGCTGCCGTCGGCGCGGTGATCCGGGTGGCGGACATGCGTGACACCGTCCGCAAGTCGTTCACGGCGCCGGCGAACGGCCGCTGGCAGGTGATCCTCGTCGAGGACGCCGAACGGCTGAACGAGAGCTCCGCCAACGCCGTCCTCAAGGCCGTCGAGGAGCCCGCGTCCCGCACGGTCTGGCTGCTCTGCGCCCCCTCCGTCGAGGACGTCCTGCCGACGATCCGCTCCCGCTGCCGCCACCTCAACCTGACCACGCCCTCCGTGGACGCCGTCGCCGACCTGCTCGTACGACGTGAGGGCATCGAGCCGGACGTCGCCGCGGCCGTGGCCCGCGCCACCCAGGGACACGTCGACCGGGCCCGCCGGCTGGCCACCGACCCGGCGGCCCGGGAGCGCCGTGCCGCCGTACTGAAGCTGCCGCTGCGGGTCGACGACATCGGGAGCGCGCTCAAGGCGGCCCAGGAACTCGTGGACGCCGCCGCCGAGGACGCCAAGCAGCTGGCCGAGCAGACGGACACCAAGGAGACCGACGAGCTGAAGGCGGCACTCGGCGCGGCGCAGGGCGGCCGGCTGCCGCGCGGCACCGCGGGCGTGGTCAAGGATCTGGAGGACATGCAGAAGCGCCGCAGAACCCGCACCCAGCGGGACAGCCTCGACGTGGCCCTGACCGACCTCACCAGCTTCTACCGCGACGTCCTCGCCCTGCAGCTCGGCTCCCGCATCGCCCTCGCCAACGCGGACGCCGAGGACACCCTGGAGCGCCTGGCCCGGGGCAGCTCCCCCGAATCCACACTCCGCCGCATCGAGGCCATCACCGCCTGCCGCGACGCCCTCGACCGCAACGTGGCCCCGCTCCTGGCGGTGGAGGCGATGACGATGGCCCTCAGAGCGGGCTGATCACTCGACCGGAACTCGCGACTCGCACGAGGCGCGACCCGCACACAGTGCACCCACTCCATCGCGCAGAGTTACGCTCGCTGTATGCACACATGGCGCACCCTCCGTAGGACCCGTACCGGAGCCACGCTGCTCGCCGCCGCCGCGCTCCTGGTTTCCGGCTGCTCCTCCGGAAGCACGACGAGCACCACGAGTTCCGCGCGCTCGGCGGCGAAGGAGACGGTGGTGCCGGCCGCCCTGCCCCGCTCCACGCCCGAGGCGCTCACGCCGTACTACGAGCAGAAGCCGGCCTGGCGCGACTGCGGCGCGCCCGGCTTCCAGTGCGCCACGCTGAAGGCCCCGCTCGACTACGCCGACCCGTCCGCCGGAGACATCCGCCTCGCCGTGTCCCGCAAGAAGGCCACGGGCCCGGGGGAGCGGCTGGGATCCCTGCTGGTCAACCCCGGCGGACCGGGCGGCTCGGCGATCGGCTACCTCCAGGCGTACGCCGGCATCGGCTACCCGAAGGAGGTGCGCGCCCGCTACGACATGGTGGCCGTGGACCCGAGAGGCGTGGCCCGCAGCGAGCCCGTCGAATGCCTGGACGGCCCCGAGATGGACGCGCACACGCGGACGGACTTCACACCGGACGACGAGAGGGAGACGGACGCGCTGGTCGACGCGTACCGGAAGTTCGCCGAGGGCTGCGCGACGGACGCGCCGAAGCTGCTGCGCCACGTGTCCACCGTCGAAGCGGCCCGGGACATGGACATCGTGCGGGCGGCACTGGGCGACGAGAAACTGAACTTCGTCGGCGCCTCCTACGGGACCTTCCTCGGGGCGACGTACGCGGGGCTCTTCCCGGGCCGGACGGGCCGTTTGGTGCTGGACGGCGCCCTGGACCCGTCCCTGCCGGCGCGGCAGCTCAACATCGAGCAGACGGCGGGCTTCGACACGGCGTTCACGGCCTTCGCGAAGGACTGCGCACGGCAGGGCGACTGCCCGCTCGGCGGCCGGAACACCGGTCCCGAGGAGGCCGGCGGGAACCTGAAGGAGTTCTTCGGCAAGGTCGACGCCCAGCCGGTCCCCACCGGTGACGCCGACGGTCGTGAGCTCACCGAGTCGCTGGCCACCATCGGCGTGATCGCCGCGATGTACGACGAGGGTGCCTGGCCGCTCCTGCGCAAGGCCTTGACGGCGGCGATGAAGGAGAACGACGGCGCCGGACTCCTCGCCCTGGCCGACAGCTACTACGAACGCGACGCCGACGGCGAGTACGCCAACCTGATGTTCGCCAACGCCGCCGTGAACTGCCTGGACCTCCCGGCCGCCTTCGACTCCCCGGAACAGGTGCGTGAGGCGCTCCCCGAGTTCGAGAAGGCGTCCCCGGTCTTCGGCGAGGGCTTCGCCTGGGCCGCCCTGAACTGCACGTACTGGCCGGTCGGCGCCACGGGCGAGCCCCAGCGCATCGAGGCCGGGGGAGCGGCCCCGATCGTCGTCGTCGGCACCACGCGCGACCCCGCGACCCCCTACCGCTGGGCGAAGGCCCTGGCCGACCAGCTCACCTCGGCCCGCCTCCTCACGTACGAGGGCGACGGCCACACCGCCTACGGCCGGGGCAGCGACTGCATCGACTCCGCGATCAACACCTACCTCGTCGACGGCACCCCGCCCGCAGACGGAAAGCGCTGCTCATAGCCGGTGTACCTGCCCCGGAGGCAGGCCTGTCGGTCCTCCTCCGGGGCAGGTACGGAGCACCATCCGAAACTGTGTAGACTTACCGTCGTCGCTGATCGCACCATGGTGCCGGCAGCGCGCCGCCTTAGCTCAGATGGCCAGAGCAACGCACTCGTAATGCGTAGGTCTCGGGTTCGAATCCCGAAGGCGGCTCTGCGAAACCCCAGGACTCACTCGCCGTGACCTGGGGTTTTGTGCTTTCCAAGATCAATCCATAGTGGCAGAACCCCCGTTGCGAGACACCATGATCGCCTCCGGTGGACAACCGGTGGACAGATGGGCGGCGAGCGTGCAGACCGGTGGACAAGCAGGAGGCCGCTGGCAAGTGATGCGAGGGCGATCCCAGGAACGCATCCGCGGTTCACTGGCAGCGCCCCGTTACGAGCGCTCTTGGTGGGTTCCTGTAAACGAGCGGTGTCACGGCGCTGGTTGTGGAGAATCGGTCGGTCAGAACATCACGGTGGAGGATCCGGTCGTGAACGTGATGCGCTTCGACGCGGAGGCCGGCGAGTTCGTCCTCGGCGTCCGGGAGGAGAGCGTGCAGCTCCTGCGGGGCATGGGCGCGATCCGCCTCCAGATGGGACTGGAGGTGAAGGCGCCCGCCGCATGTCCCCGTGGAGACGGTGGGCCGCTCCGGGGTGAGGGCCTGGCGCCGACTGCGGGATTGGACCGAGGCCGGCGTGTGGCCGCGCCTGCACGCTGCCCTGCTGGCCGAGCTTCGTCGGGCCGGCCTGCCGGACCTGGACGACTGCTCCGTGGACGGGTCGCACGTCCGGGCTCTCAAAGGGGGGATCACGCCGGCCCCTCACCCGTCGACCGTGCTCGCCCCGGATCCAAGCACCACCTGATCGTCGACCGCCACGGAACCCCGCTCGCCGTCACTCTCACCGGCGGCAACCGGGCACGACGTCACCCAGCTCCTGCCACTGCTGGACGCCGTCCCATCGATTCGAGGACTGCGGGGACGCCCCCGCCGAAGGCCCCGGCACCTGTACGCCGACCGGGGCTACGGCTTCGACAAGTACCGCCGCCTGCTGCGGAAGCGCGGCATCAAACCCCTGATCGCCCGACGTGGCGTCGCCCACGGCTCCGGACTGGGCAAGGTGCGTTGGGTGGTCGGGCGCGCCTTCGCCTGGCTGCACCAGTTCAAACGGCTCCGCACCCGCTACGAACGACGCGCCGATCTTCACCAGGGCCTGCTCGAACCGGCCTGCAGTCTCATATGCCTCCGCCGCCTACGCACCTCATCCTGAAGCGATCAGTCGGCTACGGTGAACCAACCCCGGCCGCACCTCGTTCAGAAGCGGTTGCAGCGACCACACTGCGGACCGTATGTCCTGATCCGTGACGTCAAGAGGCTCTGGCAGGCTCAGACCGTACTCGCGTAGCCGCCAGAGGTTGAAAACTTCGCTCCCGTCGGCTGCGAAGTCCACATCGACCTCAGTGCCGTTGTCGCTCACGAAGCGGCACCCTGCCCCATGGGCCTTGTAGGAGTAGGTGCCGATGTGACCGCTCCGGCTGATCCGGCGAGAACGGGCCAGGCCGACGATGTCCGCCAGCCGCTCGAGCGAGGGGATTGCCACCCTCATGGCCTCATCGATCGCATTCGGAGCGCGGACGTGACCGAGCACGAGGTCTCGCGCAGCCCCGCCCCGTTCCATGTGGCGTCATCCCCCTGAGCCCGTGGCTCAAGGGATTGTTCCATGGGACCTCCAGCGTCTCCGCAGGACGGCATTCTGAAACGATCAGTAAAGCCTGTCGCAGAAGAAGATCAGGGGTCGGTTCCGGCTGTGATCCGCGCCAGCAAGCGATTCTCTGCATAGTGTTCTCGCTGTTCTCGCCGTCTACGCCTCACACGGCCGTGGATCCGGCGTCGGCAGTCCCCGTGGGGAGCGGTGTGGCGGCGAAGACGGAGTCCGGGTCGACTGCGGACTTCACGGCGAGCAAACGCTCGGTGTTCGGCCCGTAGGAGTTCGCAACCTGGTCGGGAGTCTCCGGCCCCAGGAAGTTCACGTAACCGCCCGGCATTGAGAACGGCTCGAGGGCTGCGTGAAGCTCTCCCAGCCAGCGCAGGTGCGGTGAGCTGCCGTCGCCACGTCCTACGTGACCCTTGCTTTCGCCGCTCTCCCACATTGAGATCAGCTCGACCATCAGGTGCGGTTCGCGTCGGCCGAAAGCCGTCGAGCCGAGAGGTACACGGGCGGCTGCACCGTGGAACTGATGCCACACGATCGCGGAGAACGGTGAGGTGAACTCCTGGGCAGCTCGCTCCAGCACGGTCGCGATGGAGCCGGTGACGCTCTGGACGGTCCGCGTGCGAATCGCGCCCATCCGCCCGGGCGGGAACATGGCGTCCGTCGCGGCCAGTGCCGCAGAACGGGCGACCGGTCCGACCTCGGCGAGCATGGGTGTACCGAGTCGGCCCAGGGCACGCACCGGCCCGTTCTCTGCGTTCCCCACCTCAAGATCCCCCGACCAGGTCGGCGCGACGTACACCGTCGGCCTGCCGTCCGGGCCGGGAAGGAACCCCACGTCCACCGTCAGCTCGTCGGGACTGTCCTGAAGGATCCCACCGAGGTCGGCCAGAATGCCGGCGCTCCGGGCGATCGGGTACAAGATGGTTCCCGACACCACCGTCGGCACGGGGTGCAGACGGATCCGGGCCGAGGTCACGACACCGAAGTTGCCGCCGCCGCCGCGCAACGCCCAGAAGAGGTCCGGATGATGTTCAGCGTCGGTGTTCACTCGCGAACCGTCGGCCAGGACGACTTCGGCACCGAGCAGGTTGTCGGCTGCGAGCCCGAACTGCCCGATCAGGGGACCGTATCCGCCGCCGAGCGTGAGGCCGACCATCCCGACGGCGCCCGCCGTTCCGGTGACGGCGGTCAGGCCCACCCGCTCGGCGGCCGATACGACGTCGGACGAGAGCGCCCCGCCACCCACCGTCGCGAAACGGTGGTTGATGTCGACCTGAACTCCCCGCATGTCGGTCAGATCGAGAACCAGCCCACCGGGACGGAACGCCCGGCCCCAGAAGTCGTGACCCCCGCCACGCACTGAGAGCGGCACCCCATGGTTACGAGACGCGCGTACTCCGGCCTGCACGTCAGCGGTGGTCGCGCACCGCACGACGACAGACGGACGGACATCGACCGCTGCGTTGAACAACGCCACTGCTCGTGTGTACTCCGGTCCGTTGGTGAGCACACGGCCCGCTGGAATATGGGACCGCAGCTCAGCCAGCAAAGCAGTGCTGACTGCGTCGCGGGCATCGGCATCGGTAGGGGACTGCATGGTCACTCCTGTGTGTTGCTCATCGGGTGCGGCCGTCGAGGGCGCAGAGTGGATCCGGAGACCGGGTGGTCAGCGAAGTTCGTAGCGTTCTGCCTCGGTCGGCGAGGGCGTTCCAAACCGCCGGACGGCCGGCGATATATCGGAGATAGAGCTCGGCGTCCTGAACGGATCAGGAGGACGGGGAGTCGGGCTCGGCGCACTGCTGGGCGAGGACGGTTGCCATGTCGGGCAGCAGGACGGCCACGGGGTCGTGGGTCAGCTCTGTCATGCGCAGGCGTCCCCCGACGGTGGCGACACCGAGGACGTGCTCACCGCGCAGTTGGGTGGTCTGCGCCGGTCCCCACAGAGCGGTGAGACAGGTGCGGCCGTGTGCCGGCGTCTCCACCACCCCGAGATTGGTGATCTGGATGTCGGCGGCGGTGACAACGGTCATCATCGCCTCGGCCTCTTCGGGGGTGGCCGGCGGCTGCTGGGCCAGCGCCTCCGAGCCGGTCTTGAGTACCTGCGGTGCGCGCTGGCGTTCCAGAGCCTGGTGATGTTGCCGGGCCAGTTCCCAGAAATCCCGGGCCTGGGATGCCTCGCTCGCCGTGCGCGCCCCCGCGAACCGGTTGGCGACGGCGTCGGGCAGACCTGCGGCACGGCGCAGGTCGATCGGGCTCAGCACCCTCACCCGGGTGCGGCCCGCTCGGTGGAAGACCGTGCAGGCGGCAGCGCACAGGGCGGCGTGCACGGACACGCCCTCAGTGCGGCAACGGCTCACGAGCCGTGCGGTCAGACCGCGTTGCAAGGCCAAGGCGGAAACGTGCGGTGCCCGTCCCGAGAACTGCGTCAGCTCGCCGGGCGCGTTCATCAGCTCATCTTGGGGCGGGCCTACGGTGGGCGTCGCAGCGTCGAGGGCTCGCAGGAGAGCCTCCTGGGAGGGCGGTACATCCCGCCCCGAGGTCGGCTCTCCGCCCTCCCTGTCGCCGTCGAGAGCGGCGACAAGGTCTGCCACCACCCGCATGCCGCCGGTGCCGTCGGTGATCTGGTGGGCGAAGGTCAGCACGATGACGCTGCCGGTCTCCGCGGGAATGAGTACAGTCCGCATCAGCGGGCCGGGCTCCGGTGCGATGGGGCGCGTCTGCTCACCAGCGACAACCGCCTGCCAGGGAGTTCCCTCGGCGGCCGTTTCGACCCTGACCGGACCCTCTGCCCAGCGGTATCGGGCCTGGGGAGCTCGGCGGTCGACCGAGACGCGAAGCAACGGGTGCAGTGCCTGCACATCCCGCAGTGCCCGCGCCAGAGTCTGCTCGGAGACCTTCCGGCCGATCTCGGCGACCAGGGAGAACTGGACGGGGTTCCGGTGCATGTAAAGGTCGATGGTCCGCTCGAAAGCTCCGAGTTCCCTCGCCGTCTCTGCGTGCGTATGGCTGATCGACATCCAGGGGGTCCTTTCTCCACTGATGTGACGTGACGGCGTCGCTACCCGGACGCACCCTGGCGAGGCGGGAGTTCGGCCTCCTGTTGAGCGATCGTCTCGGCCGGTCGGCTGTCCACCAGGCGCTTCGACGTTTTGCGGAAGGCCCAGGCGACGACTAGCGCGGCCACCACGGTCAGGGGGGTGCCCATGGCGATCTTCGCGAAGGCGAGCCAGCCGGTGGCGTCGTGCACGTAGAGCCACTGCTTCACCACGAACCGGGCTCCGAGGACGAGTGCCGCGGCGAGGGTGGCGATGTCGTGTGCCCGCAGAACCTGACGGTCCTCGCGCCAGGCGTACGTGCCCCCGTGCAGGAGGTTCCACGCCACGCCGGTCAGGGGGCGGCGGAAGAGGACCGAACCGAATGTGGCGAGGAAACCGGCGAAGGCCACCCAGATGCCAAGCAGGAAGAAGTCCTTGGCGGAACCGGTGAACGCGACGATGCCTGCCGCGACCAGAACGCCGGTCAGGCTGCTGGAGGCGGCGAGGAGACGTTCGCCGCGCACCATCCGGGCCACGGTGAGCACCGCACCGGTGGCGACGGCCGCGATTACGGCCGCCTTCGTGGACAGCAAGGCGAGAGCGATCACGAACACCGCGACCGGGACGGTCGAGTAGACGAATCCCGCCGTGCCGCCCATGGACTCGAGCATGGGCGGCCGCGGGGCGGGGGGCGACGTGCTCCTGGGGCTCCTGCTGCTGGTTGGGGAGGGGCCGTGCCGGCCTTCGGGGTGGGACATCGATCACTCCTGGTCACGTGCTGCGGCTTCGGCGTTCCTAGGGCATTTCTCGTCGCGTGGCACTGCGGTTCAGGCGCTCCAGCCGCCTCCCACGGCTCGGCTCGCGAGATAGGAGTCGCGCAGTGCCTTACGCAGTCCGGGGACGAACACGTCGAACCGCGCTGCATGCGCCTTGAGGTCGGACTTGTGGGTGCGGCGGTCTTCCTTGCTCCACACCGAGGTCAGCTCCAGCTCCACGGCCAGGACGGCCATGGCCAGCTCGTCCGTCAGGTCCTCGGCGGGAGCGTCGTCGAGAACGGTCGCGCGCACCCGGTCCTGGAGGGCGTGCACCAGATCCGGGTGCACCACGGTGACCCGGTCGGTGGATACGACCCCCAGCTTTTTCTGACGTGTGACGGCGACATCCCCGGAGGCGAGCAGCTGGTTGCGAACCGGGGTTTCGGCCTTGTGGGCCTTGTTGTGCAGGAACTTGAGCCAGCCCTTGGGCTTGTCCTCAGGCAGGTCGTACCAGACTGCGGCGGTGAACGGGTCCTCAGGCGGGTTGCCGGGGAGTCGCCGGACCTTCCCCCCGGTGGCGTCCAGCAGACCGTCGCGGGCCAGCTCGGTCATCGCCCCTGCCCGCAGCAGCTGGCCGCGCCCCTGAATATTGTCGAGCTGGAACTTCTCCTTCTTGACGGTATAGCAGAGCAAATACAGCTTCTGAGCGAGAGTCGTGGGCACGGTAGCTCCCTTACGTGTTAGCCGATGTAAGCCAAGGGATTTTTGTCGCCGATGAAGAAGTGAAATACGCACAGCGGCAAGATCTGCCCGTCACGCCCTCCTCGGCTCGCCCTTACGGAAATGGAAAGAACAGAAGCGGGCGTTTGCCACTCCATATCTTCCAGTGAGCGACTTCCCTGCCGCTGCGTTGCCTTCCAGTGGGACTACTACCTCCGGTTCGGGCCGTGAAACTGGTGACGTTACGGCACACTTCGGCGCACCGCAGGGGAGGGGCGTTTCGTGACATTGCTGAGGTTATTGCTCTGCTTCAGGCCGGCCTGAGAGCTTTCGTGCCAGAGGTATCGCGGTCCTGAAGGCTGCCCCGCCACTCAGTGTGGGGCCGGCTGAGATTCCGCAGAAGGGTTGGATTTTCCCGTTGCAACCCGGCTTGTAGCCTTCGGTCGGGCTCGCCCAAATCACGCGAACCGGGCTTCGTTGAGCGGCATCAGAAGTTACGGGAAGTCTTAGTCGAACGGCTCGGGCCCGCTGCCGGACGACAGCACGTCGACGCCTGGCGTTCCGTTCTATTTTCCGCGGTATTGCAATGGGGCCTGCTGGCCTCCGGATCCGGTATGACTGTTGCTCCTGGTCGACCCAATGGCCTGGAGGTGTCACCGGGCCCGGGAGGTGCCGTCGGAGACGCTGATAAGAGGTCCGGCTACTTGCCCGGTCCGGCGCCATGCCGGACAGTCCTTGGAGGGCAGGTCTGCATAACGTGGATGCGCGCGCACGGCACCACTGTCGATCCCGGCGCCGTCTACCCCCTGGGAAGGGTGCGATGTTCGGCACCGAAGACGTGGGTGTGTTCCTCGGCCTGGGCGTCGGCATGACGGCCCCTCACGGACACGGACTGACTCGGGTCGGCAAGAAGGTCTTCGACAAGCAGCTGCTCAACAGTGGCCCGAGGCTGCGGGCCGTGTTCGACGAACCGGCCGCGAAGTTCGGCACGGCGCTGGTGATTGTGAACCAGCCCGCCTCCTTCGGCGCCCTGCCCCTGGCCGTCGCCGGGCACGCCCTGGGCAGACCCCCCGACTTCGACGATCTCCGCACGCCACCGAGAGCGTGCGGCCCGCACCCTCATGCGCTCTCCCCTGCATCACCCTGCCCTTGCGTCATAGTTTTCAATGGGCTCACGGCGTGACCGCGTCGACGCACCGGACGGTGAGGGAGACATCGATCATGGCGTGGAGCACCCGGGAGGTGGCGGAGCTGGCCGGCGTCAGTCTTAGGGCCGTACGGCACTACCACGACATCGGGCTGCTCGACGAGCCGGACCGCCGCTCCAACGGGTACAAGCAGTACGGCGTCAGCCACCTCGTCCGACTCCTGCGGATTAAGCGCCTCACCGTTCTGGGGTTCTCCCTCTCCCAGATCGCGGACATGCGCGACGACCCGGATTCCGACCCCGACCTGCGCGATCTGCGGGCTCTCGACGATGAGCTGGCCGCCACCATCGAACGCCTGCAACACGCCCGCGCCGAGGTCGGCGCCCTCCTGCGAAGAACGGCCGCGAGCGATCTTCCCCTCCGCTTCGCCTCCGTGGACGAGACAGCCGAGCTCCCTCACCCGGACCGCTCTTTCGTCACCGTTCTCGGTACGGTCCTCGGACCCAGTGGGATGGACGCCTATGCGGACTTGCTCCATCAGGAGCCGCAGCCGGTGGCACGCGAACTCGACGAGCTTCCCGCCGATGCCGACGAGCCGACGCGCCAGAGTCTCGCCGAGCGTCTCGTGCCTTACGTCCGAGGTCTCCGGGCCCGGCATCCCGGGCTCAGCGACCTTGCTTCAGACGCCCCGCGCGGCCGGCAGCACACCGCTCGCACCATCGGCAAAGCCATCAGCGATCTCTACAATCCGGCCCAGGTGGACGTGATGCAGCGGCTCCACGAGCTCCTGTCCGATTCGGATGACCCACGGCGACCGCTCTCAGAGGGCGGTCCATGACTCTTTGAGTGGTTTCCTGGCTCGCCTGATGGTGTGACGAATGGACGAAAGAGTCGTTGCCGCCGCCACTGCCACCCACTGCCTGGACATCAGTACTCCGCGACACCCTGGTCTCCCTTGCCTGCAGCCTCATCTGCTACCGACGCCTCACGAAGGCCCATTCAGGGCCGTGTTGCGAGCTCTATGAGACCGGAAGCGGAGATGGCGAGGTGCCGAAACAGCCCTGGGACGCCGACGAGGCGCGGACCACTCCAGGAGCCTTCGGCCGAACCGACCCCCTGGGCCTCCCAGAGGTCTTCCGCTCCCAGGTGGAGTCGGCGCAACGTGCCTTCGGTCTCGCGCCTGAAGTGTTCGAAGGACACCAGACGCTGCCACAGAGGGTCAGGGCGGCAGGGGACGGTGGCATCGCGGGCCGACCGTTCTTCGGCGAGCCGACTGTACAGAGGTGTGCTCCCGTTCATGGTTTCGCCGGAGGCCTGCAGTCGGGCGTGAGCCGGGCTGCAGGAATGTTTGCCGCGCGCTTGCTCCGGAAGACGAGGGCCGGCTCTGCGCTTGCCACTGCCAGCCGGTGCGCTGCCCTTCGAGTCGACCCCATGATCATTCGGCACATGTGCCAGAACGATTTCTCCACCCTCCCGGATACTGCTTCCGGTTTCCATCGGCCGACCCTGGCCCGCTTTTCGCGCAGCAGCCGCCTCCGCCAACGGCCTTGGCGATTGCGGAAACCGCAACCCAGCCCGCTTCGCCGGCAGCCGACTTGGCTCGCCTACGCGCCGACCGTCGCTTTGAATGCCTGATTGCTCGGCACGTGGCAGGGAAGGGAGAGATCGTCATGGGAGACCAGGCCACCGTCTGCGGTTGGCCGGGATGAAGGGCTGGGTCTGTGAGCAGTATGTGGATGTACGCGCAGGACAGCGGTCACACGTACGGCCAGTCGCTGGTGGGCTTCACCGTGGAGGCCGCGGACGGGGGCATCGGCCACGTAGACCGTCAGCAGGACCAGCCCGGCATGCAGCACCTGGTGATCGACACCGGCATGTGGAAGTTCGGCAGAAGCGTGCTGGTCCCGGCCGGTGCCGTCATTGCCATCGACATCAGGACGCAGACGGTGAAGGTCGCACCGTCCCGGGAGGAAATCAAAGACGCTCCCCGATTCGCCACCGACAGCGAGACAGGTGATCCCGAGTACCTGTCCGCGGTCGGCGACTACTACCTTTCTCTCCGCTCCGCGCCCCTTCGCTGAACCTGAGCGCATCCCGCGGGGTCCACCTGCCCGGGAGAATCGGTACCCCACCGCGACGCCGACCGGCCCCGGCGCGGCTGCCTTGGCAGCTCCGGTTCCGGTGTGCCGGCGGACAGCCGCTCCTGCCCTGCGTCCAGGGCGGAGTGGTGGGGAGGGCGTTGGCCGCCGCTCCGGTGCGGTTCCCCGGCGATGCGCACCGCAGGACTTCACTGGCAGCCTCCATAGGAAATCTGTTGTGGCGGAAGTAGACATGCGGGTGTCACAGGGGCTAGTGTCCTGTCCGTAGCCAAGAAATCGAGTAGGTCCGGCAGGGATGAACTGCCGGGAAGCAGTAACGCAGTTGCAGGACGCAGGACGGTGCGGTGGTGGAGTTGCGAAGCCAGGATCGTTGAAGGACGGCGACGGGACTGGCCCCGGACCGGGTGGCCCACAGTGGATCAGGGGCCGCCGCAAGCAGTACCGCAGTCCGCAGTACCAGTGGTCCCCCGGTAAAGGCGTCCGGCTGCGGCGCGCGTACCGGGAAGTTCGGCAGTGGGGTTCCAAGCCAGAGCAGACGCAGGATCGGCGACGGGGCTGACTGCCGAAGTGGCGCCGTGAGAGGCCGCCGGCGGTTCGCAGTATCAGCAGTACGCTTTTCCGCTTGGTAGTCGGTTCATCCAGAGGGAAAGAACGGAGGAGTTGCACGCCATCAGGATCACCCGGGCAGAAGTTCTGAGCCCCAGTGCCGAAGGTCACCGATCGCGAGGTGTTCTCCGGCGAAACAACAGTGATCCCCGCACCCCCGAGAGCAGCTTGGTCGGGTCTGCGGAAACAGGAGACCGGCGCAGTATCAGGGCCGGTGGATGGTGTAGCAGTGCCTTCGGGGCCCTGGTGCCATTGGCACCAGGGCCCCTCCAGGTGTTTCGGAGGGTGGGGCCTGGCGGCAGTGCTGGGCGGCCGCTCGTGGTGGGAAACGGACGGTCGTCGTCGTGCCGGGCCCCAACGTGCCCGGCCTTCGTTGAGAGCTATGAGGTCGGCAGGGGGGCGCCCGGCCAAGCGGCCTCGCCGGTGGACGGGCGGTGGACAGACGCCTTTGGGCGGCGCATCACGGGGTGCAACGGGTGAGCCGGTTGCACCCGCTCTGAGCAGCACGAACGTCATTGGGCGACACGACGGGGCACCCGACAGCACGAACGCTTGCGTGCTCGCAATGCGTAGGTCTCGGGTTCGAATCCCGAAGGCGGCTCCGGCGAAGGCCAGGTCACATAGCCCGTGACCTGGCCTTCTGTGGTGTTCGGGGGAGGGCGTTCCGGTGGGTCTCCCGCGTGGTCCGAGTGGCGCCGCGGGCCGTCAGTCGCGTCGGCCCGTCGTCGCGGAGGGGACCTCTCCGGTGGGCGACCGGCGCTTCGGAGGAGCGTGCCGCTCGGTCTGCGGTGCGGCGATGGTGCCGTCCGTCCGGACCTCGGGCAGGCTCGTCTGCGGCGTCGGCAGCAGCGCCCTGCTCTCGTCGATCGAGCCGTCCTTCCGGACGCCGTACAGCGCGTTGTAGATGGCGCGGACGGCCGGGGCGGAGGCGCCGGAACCGGTGCCGCCCTGGGAGATCGTCATGACGACCGAGTAGTCCCCGGTGTACGTGGCGAACCACGAGGTCGTCTGCTTGCCGTGGACCTCTGCCGTACTCGTCTTGGCGCGCAGCGGGATCCTGTCCTGCGGCCAGCCGACGAAGCGCCAGTCGGCCGAACCGCGGGTGACGACACCGGCGAGGGCGTCGTCGATCGCGTCCCGGGTCTGCTTCGTCATCGGCAGCCTGCCGTGCGACTCGGGCTCGATCTCCTGGACGGTCCTGCCGTCGGGGCTGACGACGGCCTTGCCGACGGTGGGCCGGTGGAGCGTGCCGCCGTTGGAGAGGGCCGCGTAGACGGTGGCCATCTGGACGGGGGTGACGAGGGTGTCGCCCTGGCCGATGGAGTAGTTGACCGAGTCACCGGCGCGCAGCCGGTTGCCTTCCAGACAGTTCTCGTACGCGATGCGCTCGACGTAGCTGCCGTCCTTCTTGCCGGACTTGCACCAGGCGTCCTTGTTGGCCTCCCAGTGGTCCTGCTTCCACTGGCGGTCGGGGATCCGGCCGGTGACCTCGTCGGGCAGGTCGATGCCGGTCTTCGCGCCCAGGCCGAACTGGTGCGCCGTCTTGTAGAACCAGTCCTCGGCGTTCTTCTTCGGCTTGTTGCCGCCGTCGCGCTTCCACTCCTCGTGGGCGAGGCGGTAGAAGACGGTGTCGCAGGAGACCTCCAGCGCACGGCCCAGGCCGATCGGACCGTGGTCCTCCGATTCGAAGTTGGTGAAGACCTGGTTGCCGATGGAGTACGAGCTGGAGCACTGGTAGGGGCCGTCGAAGGGGTGGCCGGCGTTGACCGCGGCCGTGGTCGGGACGACCTTGAAGATGGAGCCGGGGGCGGACTGGCCCTGGACCGCGCGGTTGAGCAGCGGGTAGTTGGAGGCCTTGCCGGTGAGGTCGGCGTAGTCCTTGGCGGAGATGCCGCCCACCCAGGCGTTCGGGTCGTACGTCGGGTTGGACGCCATGGCGACGACCCGGCCGGTCCTGGCCTCCATCACCACGACCGCGCCCGAGTCGGCCTTGTACCGTTCGCCGGTGTTGCGGTCCCACTCCTTGCGGGCCGCCTTCATCGCCTCGTTCAGCTCGTACTCCGCCACCCGCTGCACTCGCGCGTCGATGCTGGTGACGAGATGGGAGCCGGCCTCGGCGGCGTCGGACCCGGCCTGCCCGATGACCCGGCCCAGGTTGTCGACCTCGTACCGGGTGACACCCGCCTTGCCGCGCAGCTGCTTGTCGTACTGGCGCTCGAGGCCGGAGCGGCCGACCTGGTCGGAGCGCAGGTACGGCGAGTCGGAGCCCTCGGCCCGCTGGATCTCCGCATCGGTCACCGGCGAGAGATACCCCAGAACCTGCGCGGAGTTGGCCTCACCCGGGTTCGGATAGCGGCGCACCGCCTGCGGCTCGGCGGTGATGCCCGGGAAGTCCTCGGCCCGCTCACGGATCTGCAGGGCCTGCTTGGCGGTGGCCTCGTCGGTGATGGGGATCGACTGGTACGGCGAGCCGTTCCAGCACGGCTGCGGCGTCCGGGCGTCGCACAGCCGGACCTTCTTCCTCACCTCCTCGGGCGTCATGCCCAGCACATCTGCCAGCCTGGTCAGGACCGCCTTGCCGCCGTCCCTCGTCTTCAGCAGATCGGTACGGGAGGCGGACACCACCAACCGCGTCTCGTTGTCCGCCAGTGGCACGCCGCGCGCGTCCAGGATCGAACCGCGCACCGCGGGCTGCACGACCTGCTGAACGAGATTGCCGGACGCCTCCTCGGCATGGGCGTCGCCCTCACGGATCTGTAAGTGCCACAGGCGTCCGCCGAGGGTGCCGAGGAGGGAGAGGACGAGGACCTGGATGACGACGAGCCGGATCTGGACGCGCGACGTCCGGCCCGTTTCGGGAATGTTGGTCACGCGTGGTCCCTTTGCTGTGCCGTCGTCGGGTACCCGGCCGGGCATCCCACCGCCTCACGTGCCGCAGCGACCGCAGCGACCGGGCCGAACTCTCCCGGTGTTCGCACGTGCGCCGAGAGGGGGAGACGCGTCGGCGGCTTCGGGAGATTTCTCGCCCTGGGGCAAAGGGCCGCTCCGAGGCCGAGCCTAGGCGACCGCGTCGGAGTCCGCAGCTCGGTATCAAGTCACCTTCGGAGCGCGCCGGTCGGCTGATCCTGATACGTCGTCCGGGGACACGGAAACGTGCTCAACTATGGTGTCGGCATGGTTTTTTCCACTCCGACCCATGCCCGGACGGTCCTGTTGCGGGGGCATCGGCCAGCGGCCCGTGCCTTCCGGTCGACGGGGTGCGTGCCGGCCGCTGGAGGTGCTACCGCGTGAACAGGCCGTTGAGGCGCATAGCCATCTTCTGCGGACTTCTGATGCTGACGCTGTTGCTTCGGGCCAACTGGCTCCAGTACGTGGAGGCGGGCGAACTCGCCGCCGACGACGAGAACCGTCGAGTGCTGATCAACCAGTACTCGACGCCTCGCGGCGACATCATCGTGGGCGCGAGAGCGGTCACGGGCTCGGTGGCGGTCGAGGGGGCGGATCTGAAGTACGAGCGCACGTACCGGAACGGGCCCATGTACGCGCCGGTCACCGGGTACGCCTCCCAGGCCATGGGGATGACCTTTCTGGAGAGCACGTACGACAGCGTGCTCAGCGGGCAGGACGACCGGCTGGCGTTCGAGCGCTTCACGGACGTCGTCACCGGAAAGGAACGGCGCGGCGGAGACGTCATCACGACGATCGACCCCAAGGCGCAGAAGGCCGGGTACAAGGGCCTCACGGACCTTGGTGCCCGCGGTTCGGTCGTGGCACTGGACCCGGGGACGGGGAAGGTGCTCGCCCTCGTCTCGACTCCGTCCTACGACCCTTCGTCGTTCGCCGGCAACTCCCTCAAGGAGAGCGACAGGTTCCGGGCGCTCGGTGCCGACAAGAGCAAGCCGCTGGCCAATCGCGCGCTGCGCGAGACGTTCCCGCCCGGTTCGACCTTCAAGATCCTCACCGCGGCGGCGGCGCTGGAGCACGGTGTGGTGACGGACGTCGACGCCGCTTCGGACGCGGTCTCGCCGTATCCCCTGCCGCAGTCGACCAACAGGATCGGCAGCGAGGCCGGGGACGCCGTCTGCGACAAGGCATCGCTCAAGACCGCCATGCAGCACTCCTGCAACAACGTCTTCCTCGACATGGCCGTGAAGGTGGGAGCGGACAGGATGCGGGAGACGGCCGAGAAGTTCGGGTTCAACGAGGAGGTCTACTCGTCCGACTTCGGTGACCTGCGGGCCAGTAAAAGTCTGTACCCCGAGAACCTGGACAAGCCCGGTACCGCGCTGACCGGCATGGGCCAGGGCAGTCTCACCAGCACGCCGATGCAGATGGCCATGGTGACGGCCGCGCTGGTCAACGGCGGCAAGGTGATGCAGCCCTACATCGTCGACGAGGTGCGGTCCCCTGATCTCAGCACCCTGGAGAAGAACGAGCCCCGGGCCATGAGCCAGGCCGTCTCCGACTCCTCGGCCCAGAAGGTCCGGGAGATGATGGAGTACACCGCCAGGGAGGGAAGCGCCAAGAGGGCCCTGATCGACGGCATCACGGTGGGCGGCAAGACCGGAACGGCCCAGCGCGGCGTGGATGTGCGCGAGCAGGTTCCCTACGGCTGGTTCGTCTCGTACGGCGTGAAGCCCGACGGCGGGTCCGTGGCCGTGGCCGTTTTCATCGACCCGACCGACATGGACATCTCGCGCGAGGACATCTCCGGCGGCAGTCTGGCCGCCCCCATCGCGCGGGACGTGATGGAGGCCGTCCTGCAGGACTGATCGGGGGCCGGTCGCCAGGAGCGGAGCACGCGATGACACGATGGCTCCCGACCCTGTGGGAAAGGGAGCCGTCCGCGCCCGGATTCCCCGCGACCTCTGGAAAACCGGCCGACCGGCTTGATTCAGGAAATCTTCCGGCCGGGCCTGCCGGGCCGTTTCGATCCAGCCAGTTTGCTCCGTAAAGGCAGACGCCTCGAGGCGGATTCTTTCAGTGTTCTAGTCCAATGTTCACGGAAGAATCGCCCGGTTCGTACATCATCGACCCTGTGTGTTCGAGGTGTCGATCTTTTGATGAGGTCTACCTTTGGTCTCCCCTTACCTGCGGGCTCCGCGCCGTCACTGTCCTGATCGGCGGTACCACCTCTTTCACACCGGGGCTGTCCTGAATGCCGCGCTCCGGTGAACGACAGGCGGGCAAGCATGCCTAACCTGATCCTCATGACCGATCCCAGCAACCTCGGTGGACACCCCCAGTCCCACAGGCGCCGTTCTCGCGGCCGGACAATCGTTTCGGCGGTTGCCGCACTGACCGTGACCACCGGGGTCGGTTACTGGGGTTACTCCAGCCTTTTCGCCGGCGAGGGGTCGGGCGATCCGCAGGTGGTGGACGCCACGGCTGAGCTGGAGAAATTCCTGGACGCCTGGAAGGCGGCCGACGCCGGGCGGGCGGGCCGGCTGACGGACAGTCCGGGCAACGCCGAGTCGCTGATCAAGTCCGTCATGACGAACCTCGATCCGTCGAAGACCGAGATCAGTACCGGTACCGGCGAGAGGAAGGCCGAAGGGGAAGTGGAAATTCCGTTCACCGTGAGGATGACGCTCCCGGGAGCGGGTGACTACTCGTGGGATTCGAAGGCCGGCGTCGTCGAGGCCGGCAGTGAATGGAAGGTGAAATTCCACACCGGAATGATCCATCCGGAGATGGCTCCGGGACAGACGCTCGCCCTCAAGACGCGGGACCGCGCGCCCATCCTCGACACGAACGGCGACGATCTGGAGTCCGCCTCCCTCGTCGGGACGGTCGACGCCAGGACCGGCAAGGGCGTGTCGGGTCTCCAGGCCCGTTACGACAAGCAGCTCACCGGCGGGTCGGGGCCGATGAAGTCGGTCGTGGTCGTGGACCGCCCGTCCGGCCAGGTGATGAAGAAGCTCACCGTCACCAAGGCGAGCCAGGGCAAGCCGGTGCGGACGACCATCGATCCAAAGGTGCAGGCGGCGGCCGCCGAAGCACTGACCGGGGTGAAGAAGAACGCGGCGATCGTCGCCATCGACACGTCCAGCGGTCACGTTCTGGCCGCCGCCAACATGCCCTCCGGCATGAACCGCGCGCTGGAGGGCCGTTACCCGCCCGGCTCGACCTTCAAGGTGGTGACCGCCGCCGCCCTGCTGAAGCAGGGGATGAAGCCGTCGGACCCCGGAGACTGCCCGAAGTTCACTCGTGTCAACGGACAGCGCTTCGAGAACCAGGACCAGTTCGTGCTGCCGGCCGGATCGACGTTCAGGGACAACTTCGCCCACTCCTGCAACACCTTCTTCGTCGACTCCCGCGGCAAGCTGTCCTCCTCCGGCCTGCACGACACCGCGCAGGCGTTCGGCATCGGGGGCGCCTGGGACGTGGGCACCACGACGTACGACGGCAGTGTCCCGGTCGCGACCAGCGACAACGACAAGGCCGCTTCGACCATCGGGCAGGCCCGGGTGCAGGCGTCACCCCTGGTGATGGCCTCGGTCGCGGCGACGGCGAAGGAGGGCGTCTTCCGGCAGCCCGTCCTGGTGCCCGACGCCGTGAAGAAGAAGTACGAGGCCCCCGCCCGGCTCGACGCCGGTGTCGTCGACGCGCTGCGCCAGATGATGCGCGCGACCGTGACCGACGGTGCGGGCCGGGCCCTGAAGGGGATTCCCGGCGAGCCGCACGCCAAGACGGGCACGGCGGAGTTCGGCACCGAGACCCCGCCGAGCACGCACGCCTGGATGATCGGCTACCAGGGCGACCGGGACCTCGCCTGGTCGGTCCTCCTGGAGGACGGAGGTTCGGGCGGTTCCGACGCCGGCCCGGTCGCGGCGAAGTTCCTCGAGAACCTCGTGGGGTGAGGCTGAACTGCATCACTCCCGACATGGAGTACGCATCGGAACCCATGTGAGGAAGCCGAGGAGTCCGACTCGGTGAGCCGGTCTTCCCAAAGACCGGCACCTCGTCACGACCACGGTCCAGTGACGGCTTCGCCCTCATCCGACGCAGTGTCACCACTGCCGATCCTCCTTGACCTTCGACACGGCCTGCTTCCTTCGATGCGGCACCGTACGTCCGCAGGGCATGAAGCGACAGGCCTGACCGCACAGGCAGCAACAGCCGAGGACGACATCCATGCCATGTCCACACCCCTCGGACGGGGGGCGTGGACCATCCACAGGGGGTATTCGACATGACCACTCGCAACAGCGTGACGATCCGGCTTCTCGGCCCCGTGACCCTTGTGAAAAACGCCATGCCGATACCGGTGCCGGGGCAGCGGCAGAAGCGTTTCCTCTCCTGTCTGGCCTTGCGGCCCGGGCAGGTCATCTCCAGGGACGTGATCAGTGAGGAGTCGTGGGACGGGGAGCCGCCCCTGACCGTCTCGGGGCAGCTGCAGACCTCGGCCTGGATGGTCCGCACGGCCCTGGAGAAGGCGGGGCTCTCACGTGACGCGGTCGGCTCGCACGACAGTGGTTACGAGCTGCGGGTGCCCGCGGAGGCCATTGACCTGTTCGTCTTCAGGGAAATGGTGCGCGGGGTCCGGGAGCTGTATGCGGGCGGACACCACAAGGACGCGTCCGAGCGGCTCGACGCCGCGCTGGCGCTGTGGAAGGGACCGGTGTGCGCCGACGTCACCTCCGGCCGGCTGCGGCTGAAGGGCGAGGCCATGGAGGAGGAGCGGACGGCGGCGGTCGAACTGCGTGCTCTGATCGACGTGGGCCTCGGGCACTACAGTGAGGCGATCGCACGGCTGTCGGAACTGGTCGACCGCGATCCCCTCCGCGAGGACCTGTACGTCAGCCTCATGAAGGCGTACTACGCCGAGGGCCGCCAGGCCGACGCGATCCAGGTCTTCCACCGGGCGAAGCGGCATCTGCGGGAGCATATCGGGATCAACCCGGGGGCGAGGATGACCAGGATGATGCAGGCCATCCTGCGCCAGGACGAACAGTTCCTACGGGTCGGTACGTCGGCGTGAGCCACGAGGCGTAGGCCGCCGCCCGGGACCCCCGCACGGGCCGGGCCGGCTACGGGACGAAGTCGACTCCCTGTGCCAGCGCCACCCGTCCGGAGTGGTTCACCGTGTTGGTCGCGCGCCGCATGTACGCCCGCCAGGCGTCGGAGCCGGACTCGCGTCCGCCGCCGGTCTCCTTCTCGCCGCCGAACGCGCCGCCGATCTCCGCGCCCGAGGTGCCGATGTTGACGTTGACGATGCCGCAGTCCGCGCCGTCGGCGGCCAGATACCGTTCCGCCTCGCGCTGGTCGCTCGTGAAGATCCCGGACGACAGCCCCTGCGGGACCTCGTTGTTCAGCCGGATCGCCTCGTCGAGATCGCGGTAGGTGAGGACGTACAGCAGGGGCGCGAAGGTCTCTTCGCGCACCACCTCGGTCTGGCCGGGCATCCGGAGGATGGCGGGCCGGACGTAGTACGCGTCCGGGGCCGCTTCGGAGAGCTGCCGCTCACCGCCGACGACCAGGGTGCCGCCGTCCGCGGTGGCGCGGTCGAGGGACGCACGCATCCTGGCGTGGGAGCTCTCGTTCACCAGAGGCCCGACCAGGGTGGCGTCCTGGAACGGGTCGCCGACCGGTAGCCGGCCGTACGCCCGGGCCAGCCGTTCGACGAGGGCGTCGGCCACGTCCTCGTGCACGATCAGGCGGCGCAGTGTGGTGCAGCGCTGGCCCGCCGTGCCCGCGGCGGCGAACACGGTGGCGTTGACGGTGAGGTCGAGATCTGCCGACGGGGCGACCACGGCGGCGTTGTTCCCGCCCAGCTCCAGGATGCTGCGACCGAACCGGGCCGCGACGCGGGCGCCGACGGCACGGCCCATCCGGGTCGAGCCGGTCGCGCTGATCAGCGGCACGCCCGGTGCGTCGACGATTCGTTCACCGACGTCGGACGCACCGAGGACGACCTGGTTGAGGTGCGCCGGGGCGCCGGTCTCCGCGGCGGCGCGGTCGAGGAGGGCGGTGCAGGCCAGCGCGGTGAGCGGAGTGAGCTCGGACGGTTTCCACACCACGGTGTCGCCGCACACCAGGGCCACCGCGGTGTTCCACGCCCACACCGCGACCGGGAAGTTGAAGGCGCTGATCACACCGACCACGCCCAACGGGTGCCAGGTCTCCATCAGCCGGTGGCCGGGGCGCTCGGAGGGCATGGTCCGGCCGTAGAGCTGCCGGGACAGGCCCACCGCGAAGTCGCAGATGTCGATCATCTCCTGCACTTCGCCGAGCGCCTCGGAGCGGATCTTGCCCGCCTCGACGGTGACCAGGTCGGCGAGTTCCTGCCGGTGCTCGGTGAGCAGCTCGCCGAACCGCTTGACCAGCGCGCCCCGCACCGGCGCAGGGGTGGTCCGCCAGGCGAGGAACGCCTCCTGCGCGGCCTCGACGGCCTGGTCGACGTCCGCCGGAGCATCGGTGCGCAGGCCGAACAGAGCGGCACCGGTGACCGGCGTACGGGCGGTGAGGGCGTGGCCCTTGAACGCGGCGAGTTCGACGCCGCAGCGCGTCAGGGCGGCTTCCGCCCTGGCGCGTATGTCGTGGGTGCTGCTGACCGACATGGTGCTCATGACCGCCTTACGCCTTGGTCTTCGTACGGAGGTTGACGTAGTTGCCCGCGATCCAGTCCTCGAACGTGGCGGTGTCGCCGTCCAGGCTGATGTCGAATCCGCACTGCTTGGCCAACGGCACCGAGAAGGCGAAGTCCGCGTTGGGGCGCAGGAAGAAGACGCTGGACGTACGGCTGCTGCCCACGGTCTGGTCCCGGCGCGGCGCGGCGACATGGTGCCGCGGGGCCTTCACCCGGCCGCCGGTCGCGAGGGTCGCGACGGCTCCGCAGAAGACGAGAACCCGGTCCGGCCTGGCCGGCAGGTCCACGAAGGTGCCGTCGACCTCGACCTGCAGGCTCACGAAGCCGTTGGGGCACGGTGTCTGCTGGATCAGCGTCACCGTCGACAGGTCGTAGTGCGGCGCCATCCGCAGGGGCTCCTCCTCGGCGCTGCGGTGCTCGGGGACCTCGGGGAAGTACCGGAACCTCAGCACCGGTTCGCAGTTGACGAAGGACTCGACACCGCCGTCCGGTTCGGTACCGGTCGTCTTCAGGACCTGCCGCGCCACTTCCCGGGAGGCGTCGTACATACGGTCGAAGTAACCCGTCCAGACGCGTTCGAAGTCCGCCGTGGGGAAGAGGTTGCCCGAGGTCCCCATGGAGTAGCACATCGAGTAGTCGGTGTACGAGCCGCTGTTGGTGATCTTCGCGGTGCTCTCGGACTCCAGCCCCGTGAACCCGCGCCGGATGGTGGGGTCCTTGGCGGTGACGGCCCGCTTCTGCTCCTCCGTGCCGTGTTCGAAGAAGTCGACGGCGACGTCCTTGGAGGACTTCAGGTCGGCCTCCGTCAGACCGCTGTCCGTCAGGTAGAAGACACCTTTCTCCGCCAGACAGCGGCGGAACTCGTCCTGGTGCGATCCCGCCTGGAGGTCGGTCAGGTCGAACGTGGGGACCGTCGTGTCCATCAGCCTCAACTCTCCTTGGTTAACCGGGTGGTCGACGACGCGGGGGAAGGAACACGCACACGGCTCAGCCGGCCGTCAGCTCCTTCAGGGCGTCCGCCAGGTACTCGATCTCGGCTTCGGTGGTGTAGAAGTTCGTCGATATGCGCAGCAACGGCCGGTCCGGCCGGTCGGTCACCGCCGTCTCGATCCGGAAGCGCTGCCGGAGCCCCCGGCTCAGCTCGTCCGCGTCCGTCGTCGCGGGCAGGCGGAACGCCACCATGCCGCCGGACAGGGCCGGCGACTCGGGCGTGGCCTGCTCCAGTCCCTGCCAGTCGGTCAGGCGCCGGCGGGCGTGGTCGGCCAGTTCGCGTCTGCGCAGGCGGATCCTGTCGTGCCCGAGCCGCGCCTGGAAGTCGATCGACTCCGGCACGGCGAGCCAGGGGCAGAGATCGCGGGTGCCCTCGCACTCCAGCCTGCGCAGGCGCGGGGTGCTGCCGAACCGGTCGGGCTCGTCCGGCGGGCTCCCCGCCGGAGGGTGGTACGCCCAGCTCACCTGCGTCGGCTCAAGGCTGTTCTCCCGCCCCCGGCCGATGTGCAGGAACCCGACCCCGGTGGGGGCGAGGAGCCACTTGTGCCCGCTGCCCGCGTAGAAGTCGCAGGGGATGTCGGCCAGGTTCAGGTCGAGGAACGCGGGCGCGTGGGCCCCGTCGATCACGGTGACGATCCCGCGGCGGCGGGCCTGTTCGCACAACTCCCGTGCGGGCAGGACCAGTCCGGTCGTCGCCAGCACATGGCTGAAGGACAGCAGCCGGGTCCGTGGGCTCATGGAGGCGACGGCGGCGTCGACGATCTCGCCGGGGTCGGCGGGCATCGTCGGTACACGGAACGTCCGGATCGTCAGGCCCTGCCGCCGGGCCATCCGCTCCCAGCACCAGCGCATCGACGTGTACTCGTGGTCGGTCAGCAGGATCTCGCCCGGCCCGGGCAGGTCCAGCGACGACGCCAGCAGGTTGACGGCCCCGGTGACGTTGGTGGCGAACACCAGACGGTGCGGGTCCCCGCCCAGAAAACCGGCCAGGTGTTCGCGTGCCCGCCACAGCAGCGGGGGGAGCTCGCGCAGCAGGAAGTCCATCGGCGCGTGGGCGAGGCGGGTGCGCAGGTCGGTGACGCGTTCGAAGGTGCTGCGCGGCAGCGGTCCGGCGGAGCCGGTGTTGAGGTTGACGACGGTGGGGTCGAGCAGCATGCGGCCGCGGGCGTCAGCCCAGTCGGCAAAGGTCATGTCGTGATCTCCCGCGCACTCGGAGAATATCGATGCCGCCAGAATTTGATCGATGCGTCGGACGATAGCAGCTGTCCCGTGACCGCGAAAAGAGAATTCTTCGGAGAATGCCGAAATTTTGCGGAGAGAAATGCGAGAGAGCTGGGAGAGGGGCTCAAGAGGGATGCCGGTTAGCGTGGGTGTTCCAGAATATCCGGTTCGCTGCCACGGCAAGCTCGGCGCTCGATAGTTCCGACCGTCCATCCTGCTCTATAGGAGTCTTCGCACATGGGTGAACAGGGACGTTGGTCTGACTCAGGTCTCTTGGAAACGGAAAATACGAACGCTCGGGACGTGCATAGTACGTTGCGGCGTCATGTGCTCGTGGACGGCTACGACATCGTTCTTGACCTGTCCGCGAGTCACGGCACCCAGTTGGTCGACGCCGTGACGGGCGACCGCTATCTCGACCTTTTTTCCTTCTTCGCTTCGGCGCCGCTCGGCATCAATCCGTCCTGCATTACCGACGATCCGGAGTTCATGCGGCAACTCGCCGCGGCGGCCGTCAACAAGCCGTCCAACCCCGACATCTACACGGTCCAGTACGCGAGGTTCGTCGAGACGTTCGCCCGGGTGTTCGGTGACCCGTCGCTGCCGCACCTGTTCTTCGTGGACGGCGGGGCGCTGGCCGTGGAGAACGCGCTCAAGGCGGCCTTCGACTGGAAGGCGCAGCGGCTCGGCCTCGACGAGGAGGCCGTTGACCGCCTCCAGGTGCTGCACCTGGAGCGGTCGTTCCACGGCCGCAGCGGCTACACCATGTCGCTGACGAACACCGAGCCGGCGAAAATCGCCCGTTTCCCGAAGTTCGACTGGCCCCGGATCCCGTCCCCCGCGCTGCGGCATCCGCCCACCGCGCACGCGCGCTCCAACCGGGAGGCCGAACAGCGGGCACTGCGGGCCGCCGAGGCCGCCTTCCGCGCCGCGGACGGAATGATCGCCTGCTTCATCGCCGAGCCGATCCAGGGCGAGGGCGGGGACAACCACCTCAGCGCCGACTTCCTCCAGGCGATGCAGCGGCTCTGCCACGAGCACGACGCCCTGTTCGTGCTCGACGAGGTCCAGAGCGGCGCCGGTATCACCGGCACACCCTGGGCCTACCAGCAACTGGGCCTCCAGCCCGACCTGGTGGCGTTCGGCAAGAAGACCCAGGTGTGCGGCGTGATGGGCGGCGGACGCATCGACGAGGTCGCGGACAACGTCTTCGCCGTCTCCTCCCGGATCAGCTCGACCTGGGGCGGCAACCTCGCCGACATGGTCCGGGCCACCCGGATCCTCGAGACGATCGAGCGCACCCAGCTCCTCGACGCCGTCGTGCAGCGGGGCAAGTACCTTCGCGACGGTCTCGAAGCCCTGGCCACCGAGCACCCGAACCTGGTGAGCAATGCCCGCGGCCGCGGTCTGATGTGTGCGGTCACCCTGCCGGACGCCCGCCTCCGCGACGACGTCCTGCACAGGATGTACCGCGAGTACCACGTCATCGCCCTGCCGTGCGGCGAGCGCAGCCTCCGCTTCCGCCCGCCGCTGACGATCACCGAGAGCGAGATCGACCAGGCTCTCGAGGCACTGGCACGCAGCCTCCGGGTGCTCGCCGCCTGATGCGCGGCTTCCGGACCATGCCGGCGTCCCGGGCCCCGGCACGCGCGTCCGTCCGGAAGACACCCCTTGGTCCCGACACGTTCTCTGACCTTCGCGGCCCTGCGGCGGCCCCGGCTACCGCCGTGCGTCGCACAGATCCTGTACGACGGAGAGCCCACGTATGAAGTCAGCACCGTATCCGACGACTGCCGCGGACTGGTCTGCCCGCATTGCAGCGGTATCGAGCGAGCGTTGCGATCTGGAGATGCTCCTCAAGGACGAGTGGCGCAACAAGATCGCGGTCCGGGACGAGGACCCCGCCGTACGTGCGACGAGGCGGCAGGACCTGCGCATCGGCGGGCAGGACTACACCGCGCTGAAGAACGCGCTGCGCGAGGACAGCGGGGTGTCGGTCGCCGCGTTCGCGCTGGCCGCGCTGCACGGGGTCATGCGCGCGTACGGCCATGGAAACCGGACGGTGGCGGCACTCGTCGACGCCACGGGAGACGACGGCGTACGGCGGGCACGGGTTCTTCCGGTCGTCGTCGACCACATCGAGCAGGCCCGGCTCACCTGCCGCGAGGCGGTGCGGGAGCTCGGCGAGGCCGTGCGCCGGAAGGACGCGTACGTCACCGGGGACGAGGTGCTGGGACGCGGTCGGTTCGACGCGCTGCTCGTGCTCGCCGACCACGACGTGGCCCCGGCCGACCTGCCGTCGTCCCCGCTCCTGGTGGTCGTCCGGGACGTCGAGGCGGACGGACACCTGCAGTGGACCATGGCCTATGCGGACGAACTGTTCGAGGACAGGACCATCGCCGGCGTGCTCGACGTCGTACGCGAGGTGCTCGGCCAGTTCCTCGGCCGTCCCGCCCAGCGCGTCGCCGACGTGGAGCTGGTGTCGGAGGAGCAGCGGCAGCAACTGCACAAGTGGAACGCCACCGACGGCGACTTCCCGGAGGGCAAGCGGCTCAACCACCTGTTCGAGGAGGCCGTGCGCCGGTCGCCGGACCGGGAGGCCGTCGTCTTCGGCGACACCAGGCTGACCTATCGTGAGGTCGACGAGCGGGCCAACCAGGTCGCGCACTGGCTGCTCGGGCCCGGGATGGGGGTGCGGCCGCAGCAACTGGTCGGGATGTACCTCGACAAGAGCGACCTGGGCGCCGTGGCCACCCTCGGGCTGTGGAAGGCCGGCGCGGCCTACGTGCCGATCGACCCCGCGTACCCGTCCGAACGGGTCCGTTTCATCGTCGGTGACACCGGGCTGACCGGCATCGTCACCAACCGGCACCACGCGGCACGGCTCAGGGGGATCCTCGGGGCCGAACACGCCGATGTGCGCGTCATCGAGATCGAGACCGTGCTCGCACAGCAGGACTCCGCCGGGAGCGCGCTGCGGGAGAACCCCCGGCTCTCCCTGGGCAGCGGCGATCTCGCCTACGTCACGTACACCTCCGGCACCACGGGCGTACCGAAGGGCGTCCCCAAGTACCACGACAGCGTCGTGAACAGCATCACGGACCTGTCCGAGCGCTACGAGATGCGCCGGCCCCATGAGGAACGGGTCGCGCTCTTCGCCTCGTACGTCTTCGAACCGCACCTGAGGCAGACCCTGATCGCGCTCGTCAACTCCCAGACGCTGGTGATCGTTCCGGAGGAGATCAGGCTGGACCCGGACCGGTTCCCCGCGTACATCGAGCGGCACGGGGTGACGTATCTCAACGGCACCGGGTCGGTGCTGCAACACTTCGACCTGCGTCGCTGTACGAGCCTCAAGAAGCTGCTGCTGGTCGGTGAGGAGCTGACGGCGGCCGGGCTGCGTCAGCTCCGCGAGAGGTTCTCCGGACTCGTCGTCAACGAGTACGCCTTCACCGAGGCGGCCTTCGTCACCGCCGTCAAGGAGTTCGGGCCGGGCGTGACGGAGCGGCCGGACCGCAGCATCGGCCGGCCACTGCGCAACGTGAAGTGGTACGTGCTGAGCCAGAACCTGAAGCAGCTGCCGATCGGAGCCATCGGCGAGCTGTACATCGGCGGCTGCGGTGTCGCTCCGGGCTACCTCGACCGCGACGACCTGACCGCCGAGCGGTTCACGCCGAACCCGTACCAGTCGGCGCAGGAGAAGCTGCTGGGCCGCAACGCCCGCCTCTACCGGACCGGTGACCTGGCACGGGTCCTGCCGTCCGGCGAGGTCGAGTTCATGGGCCGCAGCGACTTCCAGCTCAAGCTGAACGGCATCCGCGTGGAGCCGGGCGAGATCGAGGCGCAGGCGACCGAGTGCCCGGGCGTCCGCAAGTGCACCGTGGTGGCCCGCGAAGGGGCGGGCGGGGCCGGGGACCGCCATCTCGTCGGGTACTACACGACCGAGCCGTCGGCGGAGGTGACCGAGGAGGAGCTGCTGGGCTTCCTCGAGGAACGGCTCATACGGATCATGGTCCCCGCTCGCATGGTCCGGCTCAGCAGCATCCCGGTCAACGTCAACGGCAAGGTGGACTGGCGTGCCCTGCCCGACGTGGACCTCGCCCGCTCCGGCGCGGCGCCCGCCGCCGGCGCCGGTCGCCCGGGGGCCGGGGCCGGCGGTGTCCTGGAGGAGCTGCGCGAGATCTGGGGCGAGGTCCTCGGAGTGCCGGCGGCGCGGATCGGGGACCGCGACGACTTCTTCCGGCTCGGGGGCCAGAGCATCTCCTGCATCCTGCTCATCGCACGCGTGCGGCAGCGGCTGGGGGTCTTCGTCGGCGTCGAGGACGTGTTCACCCTCAGGACCCTGACCGAGCTGGCGGACCATCTGAAGCGGCAGCGGGACCGGCAGCCCGAGTCCGGGTCCGGCGCGGCCCACGAAGCGTCCGTGGCCGAGGGCGAACCCGTCCGGCTGCGCGCGAACGGTCTGCAGCAGGGCCTGCTGTACCACGCCCTCAAGCGCAGGAACGGCGACGACGCCTACGTCATGCAGTCGGTGCACCGCTACCGGTGTCCGATCCGTCCCGACCTGATGAAGCAGGCGTGGCGGCACGCGCAGCACAAGTACCCGGCGCTGCGGCTGCGTTTCGAGTGGGCCGAGGAGCCCTTCCAGATCATCGACCCCGACGACCGGCCCCTCGACTGGCGGTTCGTCGACCTGATCGACGTGGCGGACCCCGCCGACCAGGACGCCCGCATCAGGGAGGTGCAGGAACGGGACCGGACCGAGCCGTACGAGCCGGCCGAGGGCCGGATGTTCCGGGTCTACCTGATCAGGCAGCGCGAGGACCTGTACTCGCTGATCTTCAGCTGCCACCACCTCGTCCTGGACGGCTGGAGCCTGCCGGTCCTGCACGACGAGGTGCACCGCGTGTACCTGGGCCTGCTGCGCGGCGCCGAGATCGAGCCGGAGGTGGACCACGCCTACGTGGCGGCCCAGCAGTACTGGGAGGAGCACCGCGAGGAGCACGTCGACCACTGGCTCCGGCAGATCGAGCGCATCGACGAACGCGGTGACTTCGACGGGCTGCTCAAGGAGGAGATCCGCTACCAGGTCGATCTGAGCGACTACGACCACGTCCACGAGCACCGGACGAAGAAGCTGGGCCTCGGCGCGGACCTGACCGCCGCGCTGAAGTCGATGTGCGCCGGCCACTCCGTCACCCTGCACTCGGTGCTGCAGTTCGTGTGGCACAAGGTGCTGTACGCGATCGGCGGCGGGAACACCACCGTGGTGGGGACGATCGTCTCCGGACGCAACCTGCACGTCGACGCCGTCGAGAACTCGGTGGGCCTGTACATCAACACCCTGCCCCTGGTGGTCGACCACGACGACCAGGCGGGGCGGAGCGTCGGCGAGGCCATCGGCGCCATCCAGTCCGTCGTGAACACCATGAACGGCAGGAGCACGGTCGAGCTGGGCCGGCTGCAGACCGGAGGGATGAAGCGCCGGCTGTTCGACACGCTGCTGGTGCTGGAGAACTACCCGCGGCTCCTGGAGGAGGCCGAGGAACACGACGAACTCCTCCGCTTCGAGAAGGCGTACGACGCCGACAAGGTCGACTACCCCCTGGCCGTCGTGGCGCGTGAGGAGGGCGACGAGCTGACGGTCACCCTGTGGTACGCGGGCGAACTCTTCGACGACGCCACGATCGACACCCTGCTCGACGTCACCCGCGTCCTGTTCGCCCAGGTGGCGCAGGACATCACGCAGCCCGTCGACGCCCTTCGGCTCGTGTCGCCGACGATGATCGAGCGTTTCGACGCCTGGAACCGCACACAGGCCGAGTTCCCGGCGGACAGGACCCTGCACGGTGTGTTCGAGGAGCAGGCGGCCGCCTGGCCGGACGAGATCGCGGTGGTCTACCGGAACACCCGACTGACGTACCGTCAGCTCAATGAGCGGGCCAACCGGTTGGCGCACTACCTGCGGTCGGTGGTCCAGCTGCGGCCGAACGACCTGGTCGGGCTGGTGGTGGACAAGAGCGAACTGATGATCATCGCGATCCTCGCGGTGTGGAAGACGGGGGCGGCCTACGTGCCGGTCGACCCGGGCTACCCCGACGACCGGATCGCGTTCATGCTCCAGGACACCCGGGCGAGGCTGGTGGTGACCGACCGGGCCCATGGGGAGCGGCTGCGCGCGCTGCCGGCGGCGGAGGGGCTGCCGGCGGCGGAGGGGCTGCCGGTGGTGGAGGCCGACCGGCTGCCGATGGGGTACCGGTCGCCGGAGAATCCGGTCACCGAGGTCACGAGCACCGACCTCGCCTACGCCATCTACACCTCCGGCACCACCGGCAACCCCAAGGCCGTCCTGGTCGAGCACCGCGGCGTCGTCAACCTCCAGGCCTCCCTGGCGAAGCTGTTCTCGCTGGACAAGAGCGAGGGCGACGAGGCGCTGCTGTCGTTCTCCAACTACGTCTTCGACCACTTCGTCGAGCAGATGACCGACGCGCTGCTCAACGGGCAGAAACTGGTGGTGCTCGACGACACGATGCGCACGGACGCCGAGCGCCTGTACCGGTACATCAACGACGAGAAGGTCACCTACCTCTCCGGAACACCGTCGGTGCTGTCGCTGTACGACTACTCGACGACGACCTCCCTGACCCGCATCGACGCGATCGGCGAGGACTTCACCGAGCCGGTGTTCAACAAGATCCGCGGGACCTTCTCGGGCACCGTCATCAACGGGTACGGCCCGACGGAGATCTCGATCACCAGCCACAAACGTCCGTACCCCACGGTGGGCGAGCGCCGCGCGACCAAGAGCATCGGCCATCCGGTGGCGAACACCACGGCCTATGTGCTCAACAAGTCGATGAAGCGGGTTCCGGTCGGTGGCATGGGTGAGCTCTACATCGGCGACGTCGGTGTCACCCGCGGCTACCTCAACCGTGACGAGCTGACCGCGGAGCGGTTCATCGACAACCCGTTCCAGACCCCCGAGGAGCGGGCGGCCGGGCGCAACGCGCGTCTGTACAGGACGGGCGACCTGGTGCGGTGGCTGCCCAACGGCGAGCTGGAGTGCCTGGGCCGCACCGACCTCCAGGTCAAGATCCGCGGCCAGCGCGTCGAACTCGGCGAGGTCGAGGCGGTCCTCTCGGCGTACCCCGGCGTGACCAGGTCCCTGGTGATCGCCCGTGAGCATCAGGGCGCCGGGTTCGCGGCGGCGCAGAAGTACCTGGCCGCCTTCTACCTCAGCGACCGCGAGCACGACGAGCAGGACGTGAAGGAGTGGATGCGCGGGAAACTGCCCGAGGCCATCGTGCCCGCGCGCATCCTGCGGATCACGGACATCCCCGTGACCCCCAGCGGCAAGCTGGACACGCGGCAGCTCCCCGAGACGGACTTCGGGGCGGGCGACGGCACCGAGTACGTCGCCCCCTCCGACGACGTCGAGGTCAAACTGTGCGGCATCTGGGCCGCGGTGCTCGGCATCGCTCCGGACCGCATCGGAGTACACGACGATTTCTTCGCGCTCGGCGGCGACAGCATCCGCGCCATGGCGCTGGCACAGGCCGTCACCACCGGCTTCGGCCGTGGCCTCGGCGTCGGGACCGTGCTCCAGCACACGTCCCTCGGTGCCCAGGCACGGCACATCCGGGAGACGGCCGCACAGCCGGACGACGCGCACACCGGGCAGACGGCCGGGCGTGCCGCGGCGGGGCCCGGCCGCCCGCCGGTGTCGCTCGCGCAGGAGCGCCTGCTGTTCATCGACGAGTTCGAGGGCGGTACCGCCGCCTACAACATCCCGTTCGTCCTGCGGGTCCCGACACACGGCGCGGTGTCGCGGGACACGGTGGTCCAGGCCCTGCGCACCCTGCTGCGACGCCATCCCGCGCTGCGCACCCTGCTCAGGACGGACCGGGACGGTGTCCGCCGGCAGTACACGCTGCCGGAGGACGAGGCACTGGCCCTGTTCCACCCGGACGCGCACACGGTCGGGGAAACCGCCGAACTCGACGGGCGGCTCGTGCGGTGCGAGGGCCACGTGTTCCGGCTGCACGAGGAACTGCCCCTGCGAGCCGACCTGTTCGAACTCGCCACGGAGCGCGACAGCCTGTACCTGAGCCTCGTGTTCCACCACACCTGCTTCGACGGCTGGTCGTGGAACGTCTTCCAGCAGGAGCTGGCGGCCCTGCTGCGCGGGGTGCCCGCGGCGGACCTCGGCACGGTCCGCGGCACCTACGCCGACTTCGCCGTGTGGCAGCGGCAGTATCTGACCGGTCGGCGGCCGGCGGAACTGACCGCCTTCTGGACGGAGGCGCTGGCCGGGTTCGAGACGATCCCACTGCCCCTGGACCGCCCGCGCCCCGCCCGGTTCGACTACCGCGGCCGGGAGATCGAGTTCGGGCTGGACGACGAGACCGTCCAGGAGCTGCGGGCGCTGGCCCGGTCGGCGCGGGTGAGCCTGTACAGCGTGCTGCTCGGCGCCTGGTGCCTGATGCTGTCCCTGCACACCGGCCGGCACGACTTCGTGGTGGGCACCCCCTCCGCCAACCGCGGGCGTCCGGAGTTCGACCGCACGGTCGGCTTCTTCGCGAACCTGCTCGCACTGCGGGTCCGGATCGACGAGCAGGCGACGCTGGTGGACTACGTCCGCTCGGTCGGTGAGCACGTCGTCGCGGCGCAGGTGCACGGTGAGCTGCCGTTCGAGCAGCTCGTCAAGGAACTCGACGTGGAGAAGGACCCGAGCCGCCATCCCGTTCTGCAGGTCAACTTCACCCTGCAGAACGTCACGGACCGCGCCGACGCCACCCCGGCGGCCGCCGGGACCCCGGTGCTGAACGGCCACAAGCCGGACGCCGGCGGCTGGACGGCCACCAAGTTCGACCTTTCGGCCACCCTCACCGAGACCCCGGGCGGCGGACTGGCGGGCAACCTGACGTACGCGGCGTCCCTGTTCGAAGACGCGAGCGCCGAGGGCTTCATCGCCGCCTTCCAGCACGTCCTGCGCGAGTTCACCCGGCTCGCCGCCGCGGGCGGGCGGGCCCGGCTGGCCGAGGTCACCGGCGTGGACGACGGGACCCGGGCGGAGCTGCTGGCCGGCGCCGGCCCGGCGGCCACCCCCACCGGACCCGCCCGGACGCTGCACGCCGTCTTCGAGGAGACGGCCGCCGCCTTCCCGGACCGGATCGCGCTGGTGTACGGCGACACCCGGCTGACGTACCGCCAACTCAACGAGCGTGCGAATCGGTTGGCGCACTACCTGCGGTCTGTCGTACCACTGCGGCCGAACGACCTGGTCGCCCTGGTGCTGGACAAGAGCGACCTGATGGTCACCGCGATCCTGGCGGTGTGGAAGGCCGGGGCGGCGTACGTGCCGATCGACCCGGGCCACCCCGACGACCGGATCGGGTTCATGCTCCAGGACACGCGGGCGCGGCTCGTGGTGACCGAGCACGCCCACGCCGGCCGGCTGCGCGCCGTGCCCGCCGCGGCACAGCCGGCGCTGGTGGAGGCCGACCGGCTGCCGATGGGCTACCGCTCCGCCGAGAACCCGGTCACCGAGGTCTCGGCCGACAACCTGGCCTACGCCATCTACACCTCCGGCACGACCGGCCGGCCCAAGGCCGTCCTGGTGCCGCACCGCGCCGTGGACAGCTTCCGTGAGCAGCTCGCCGGACGTTACTTCGACGGTCCCGGCGCCACCCGCGAAGGCGTGCTGTTCCTCGCCAACTACGTGTTCGACTTCTCCGTCGAACAGCTGGCGCTGTCCGTCCTCGGCGGCCACACCCTGGTCGTGCCGCCGTCCTCGCCGACCGAGGACGACGGTTTCTACGACTACGCGAACCGGGCCGGGCTGACGTATCTGAGCGGCACGCCGACACAGATCACGCAGTTCGACCTCTCGCGTCTGACGCACCTGCGGTGTGTGCTGGTCGCCGGTGAGGCGTTCCACGAGCGCCACTTCGACAAAATCCGCGGCGAGTTCTCCGGCCTGCTCCTGAACGCCTACGGCACCACGGAGACCGCCGTCTACAACACCGTCCGGCGCTTCGAGCCCGGCGACCTCTACGAGAACGCCCTCGGGCAGCCGCTCGGCAACACCCGGCTGTACGTGCTCGGCGACTCTCTGCGGCTGTTGCCGCCGGGCGCGGTGGGCGAGCTGTACGTGGCCGGCGCGTGCGTCGCGGACGGCTACCTCAACCAGCGGGAGCTGACCGGCGAGCGGTTCCTGCCGAACCCGTTCCGGACGGAGGACGAGCGCCGCGCCGGCCGTCACGGGGTGCTGTACCGCACCGGCGACCTGGTCCGCCGGGCCCACAACGGCGAGATCCGGTACGTCGGACGCAACGACGCCCAGGTCAAGATCAACGGCCTGCGCGTCGAACTCGGCGAGGTGGAGGCGGTACTCGCCGGCTGCCCGCACGTGCGGGCGTGTGCCGTCGTCGCCGCCGGGGACGAGCGCTCACCGGACGGCAGGCGGCTGGTCGGCTACTACGTGGCGGACCGCGACGCGTCCGTGGACGAGGACGAGATCTTCGCCGGCCTGCGGGCCAGGCTGATGCCGGGCATGGTGCCGTCGACGTTGGTACGCCTGGACCGGCTGCCGATGACCGTCAACGGCAAGCTCGACACCAAGGCGCTGCCCGAGGTGGACTTCGCGGCACGGCGAGCCGTCTACGCGGCCCCGCGCAGCCGTACCGAGGCCCGGCTGTGCCAGTTGTGGAGCGCGCAGCTGCCGGGAGGCGCGGTCGGCATCGACGACGACTTCTTCCGCTCGGGCGGTGACAGCATCAGCGCGCTGCACCTGGCGAGCCAGGTGCAGCGGGAGACCGGCCGCAGGATCGGCGTCAAGGACGTCTTCGACTTCCCGACCGTCAGGCAGCTCGTCGACAACGTCCTGTCCAGGACGGACGACGAGGACGGCACCGGCGAGGGACACGAGGAGCCGGAGCAGGGGCGGCTGAGCGGCAGCTGTCCGCTGCTGCCCGTCCAGGAGTGGTTCCTCGCCAAGCCGCTCACCGACCGCGGCCACTGGAACCACAACTTCGCCGTCAGGACGCCACCGCTCGAGGCGGCGAGGCTGCGTGAGTCCCTGGCGCGGCTGGTCCACCACCACGACGCGTTCCGTCTGCGCTACGGCGGCCTCGGCGGTGACGCGGAAAAGGTCACCCAGTCCTACACCGAGAACGCCTCGGAGGTCGTCCTGCACGAACTCGACGTGAGCGGACTGGGCCCCGAGGAGATCCGCGGGCACCTCACCCGGTGGCAGAGCGGCTTCGACCTGGAGCACGGCCCGACCGCGTGCGCCGCCTACCTGCACGGGTTCGAGGACGGCACCGCACGGGTCTGGTTCGCCCTGCACCACCTGATCGTCGACTCCGTCAGCTGGCACATCCTCGCCCAGGACCTCCAGATCCTGTACCACGGCGGTGAGCTGGAGAAGAAGACGAGCAGTTACCGGCAGTGGGGCGAGGCGCTGCGCCACTACACCCCCGAGGAGGACGAGCGCCGGCTGTGGGAGGACGTCCAGGGCGGACTGGCGGCGGCGCGGGGAGAGCTGTCGGCCGCTCAGGGCGCGGCCACGCTCCGCGAGGAGTTCGCCCTGAGCACGTCGGACACCCGGACCCTGCTCACCGAGAGCCACTGGGCGTACGACACGGCCCTGCACGAGCTGCTGCTGACGGCGACCGGGCTGGCACTGGGGGCGGTCACCGGTCGGGCGACCAACCACGTCACGGTCGAGGGTCACGGACGCGAACGGTTCGCGGGGGCTCCCGACGTCCGGGACACGGTCGGCTGGTTCACCACGATGTACCCGCTGGCCCTGGAGAGCGACCCCGAGGATCTGGGGCGCAGCGTGCTCAGCACCAGGGAGGCCTGCCGGCGTGTGCCGCACCACGGCATCGGCTACGGCGCCCTCTTCGGCCGGTACGGCGGTGAGCGCGCACCGCTCGCCCCGGTCAGCTTCAACTACCTCGGCCGGTTCGCCGACGAGGGAGAGCAGGCACCGGACCGGCAGGCGGGCTGGCAGCTCGACTCGACCATGTCGGGCAGCCACATCTCCGACCGCAACCGGGGAGCGGACCAGTTCGGCGTCGACGTGACCATGCGGTGCGCCGGCGACCGCCTGGTCACCGTGGTCGACAGCCGGCTGGACGAGGCCATCACCCGGCGGTTCACGAGCGAACTGCGCTCGTGGCTCGAGCGACTGGCCGCCCACACGGCGACCGTGACCCGCTCCGGGGCGGGTCTTGCGCAGCCGGGCCGGCAGGCGGTCACCGAGGACGACTTCGAGCCGTACATCCTCGTCGACGAGGAGCGCGCGGAGCGCACCCTCTTCGTCTTCCCGCCCGGTGAGGGCGGGGCCGAGAGCTATCTGAGCAACATCGCGCAGCGGCTGCCCGGATACCGGCTGGTGCTGTTCAACAACGTGCACCTGCACACGCCCATGGAGTCGTTCGAAGCCGTCGCCCGTTACTACCTCGACCACATGCGGAAGGTGCAGCCGGCCGGACCGTACAGCCTGCTCGGCTGGAGCTTCGGTGGGATCGTGGCCCTGGAGGCGTCGGCGCAGCTGGCGCGCGCGGGAGAGGAGATCGACAACCTGTTCGTCATCGACTCGTACTTCAACATGCGTCACGCGACGGCCGAGATCGGCCTGCCGGGGGTCGAGGACCTCCTCGACCCGATCAACTACCACTACACGCCGAGCCGGGAGGACCTCGACCGACTGGACGCCCGGCTCGGGAGGCTGGTGCTGTTCACGGCGGAGGAGCCGAACGAGATCGTCCGCGACGACCAGCAGCACCGGTTGTTCGAGTTCTACCGGCGGACGCCGTACAACGCTCTGGACACCCTCCTGCCGGCCGAGTCGATCGAGGTCCGTCCGCTGCGCGGCGAGACCCACCACTCGTGGGTACGCAATGAGCGCCTGGTCACCGACATGTGCGAGCGGATCTCGGCGTCGCTGCGGGACGCCGGATGAACGCTCGCACCGCGGGCCCGTCCGGAACGCATACGCACGTCATGTCCAGTCACCAGCGCCTGGTGCCGAATCAGTGGAGGATTCCATGCCCATCCTGATGCCGTCGGCGCACGTGCCGACGATCGACGTCTCGCCGCTCTTCGGCGGCGATCCGGACGCGAGGACGCGCGTCGCGCAGGAGATCAACAAGGCGTGCCGGGGATCCGGGTTCTTCTACGCCTCCCACCACGGCATCGACGTCCAGCTGCTCCAGGACGTGGTCAACGAGTTCCACCGGACCATGACCGACGAGGAGAAGTACGACCTGGCGATCAACGCGTACAACAAGAACAACCCGCGTGTGCGCAACGGCTACTACATGGCCGTCAAGGGCAAGAAGGCCGTGGAGTCCTGGTGCTATCTGAACCCGTCGTTCACCGAGGACCACTCGATGATCAGGTCGGGGGCGCCGATGCACGAGGTGAACATCTGGCCGGACGAGAAGCGGCACGAGCGGTTCCGGCCGTTCTGCGAGCAGTACTACCGGGACATGTTCCGGTTCTCCAAGGGGCTGATGCGAGGGTTCGCGCTGGCTCTGGGAAAGCCCGAGGACTTCTTCGACGTCCCGCTCTCGGAGGCCGACACGCTGTCCGCCGTGTCGCTGATCCACTACCCCTACCTGGAGGACTATCCGCCGGTCAAGACGGGGCCGGACGGCACGAAACTGAGCTTCGAGGACCATCTGGACGTGTCGATGATCACCGTCCTCTTCCAGACCGAGGTGCAGAACCTCCAGGTCGAGACCGTGGACGGCTGGCAGGACCTGCCGACGTCCGGGGAGAACTTCCTGGTGAACTGCGGTACCTACATGGGGTACCTCACGAACGACTACTTCCCTGCGCCGAACCACCGGGTGAAGTTCATCAACGCGGAGCGACTGTCCCTGCCGTTCTTCCTGCACGCCGGGCAGACCGCCGTGATGGAGCCGTTCCACCCCGGGGACAGCGGTGGAAGGGAGCCGAACCCGCCGGTCGAGTACGGCGACTACCTCCAGCACGGCTTCCACGCGCTCATCGCCAAGAACGGCCAGACCTGAGGACCGGCTCCGGACCGGGGCCGGCCCGCCGCCGACGGGACGACTGACCCGGCTCGGCCCCACGACAGGGCTCGGCCCCAGGAC